>JARJMV020000264.1 GCA_029335935.2 bacterium | reverse complement strand
GGGGCGGGTGGTGTCGGGTGGATAAACTGCCGTCGCGATGGCAATCGGCGGGGCTTTGTCGCTCGCCAGCCACGCTTGATAGAGCTGCTGACCCCAGTTGTCGGTGGTGTTCGCATCGCGCAGGAACTCCACATACTCGCGGGTCATCACTTGGAAATAGAGCGTGGCACGCACTTTCGCGGTACCAGGCGGCAGGGTATACGCCGTGTCGTCCCAGAACTGCCCGTCGCGGTAGTTCGCCCCCACAGGCGCAATCTTGAACTGCTCAAACGCGCGGCGGCGGAAGCCCTGCGGCGGGATGCGGTTGTCGCTGAGGACGCGGTTCGCGCGAACCATGTGGAAGGTCGGAGTGTTGCCCTCCGCCAGCTTCACGCGATAGATTTTTGCTTGGGGGTCCTCAATCAAGGTCGCCGTGTCGAAGTCGTAGCGTCCCGACTCGGCAATCACATTCCCGTTGCGATCCAGGAACTCCACATGGAGCCACGCGCGGCGCGATTCGGGGTCGCCGCTGGGAAACTTATGCCCTGTGCGATTATACACGCGGAACACGATCGGGTTGCCCGCTTTGGGGTACTCCGCGATGTTGAGCTTCGTGGCGGTGCGCAGGAATTCGATGGCGTGGTTGCGCCCTGCGATCAGCGCGTCGAGTTCGCGCTGGTCGTAGTTCCAGAACATCGGCAGAATCTGGGGAACCCAGTAGTTGCCGCCGAGGAACGAGTGCTGGGCAAGGTCAGGGCGCGCAGGCAGGAACTCGAAACTGGCGGCTTTGCCTTGGGTGCGCGGCATATGGCAGGTTTGGCACTCGATACCCCGCCGCGCGAAATGGCTCAGCTTCCACTCGCTGTAGATTCGGTCGATGGGGAAGTATTCGTGGGGGGCTTGGGTGCGCGGGTCTTGCGCCAGCAGCGGGTTGCTCACATCGTGGCATACGCCGCAGAAGCTGCTGCTCTTATGGAACGGCGAGTATTGCCACTCGTGATTGGCGTAAGAGTCGTCGCGCGGACCGCGTTTTGCCGATTCGGTGCTAATCACATACATTCCGTTGCCGAGGCCGGGCACGGGCATCTCGGAGAGTTGGCGCCCCTCCTCGCTGAGCGGGTCGACCATGCGGTGGCAGTGATCGCACTGGATGCCTTTCAAGTCGTCGTGTTCGAAGTTCGAGCCGTCATAGGGGATGGAGCGTCCCTCCAGCCACGCGCTGGGCGAGTGGCAGCGCCAGCAGAACTGCCCGACGCCAGGTGCGTCTTGCTCGGCGATTGTGAGCGCGGCGCGGAACACCGGGTCGCGCGCCGACTGCGCCATCATCCCGCCCATCCACTGGAAGTGCATCTCATGCTCGCTGGTGAAATAGGGGTCGGGACCCTCAAAAGTATCGGGATTATAGCTATACTGGCTGTTCCCGTGGCAATAGGAGCATAACTCCGTCGATTGGAAGTGGTAGCCGTCGGGGTTGGGCTGCGAACCTGGTAGGTGGAAGTCGCCGCCGCCCAGTGCCACCAAAGCGGCGACGGGTAAACTATATAGCCCCACCATGCCTGCTCGTCTCCATCTCTGCATCACTCGTTTGCCTCCGGAGGTCTATTATACTACAAAAGTCGCGTGGAGGTACAATTCTCGTGGATGGCGCGCGAGATTCTGACTGAGGGTATTGTGTTGCGGCGTTGGTATGCAGGCGAATACGATAAGTGGGTGAGTTTTTTGACGCCTGAGCATGGCAAGTTGCGCTTGCGCGTGCGTGGGGCGCGCAAACCCAAGAGCAAGATGGGCATGCTGACCGAGCCGTTGAACCTGCTGCGAGCGCGCGTCATCGAGGGTAAGGCGCAGCAGCTCATCGTGCAGCCCCAACTAACGCGCAGTTATGTTCAAGTGCGCGGCGATTTGGAACGATTGAGCGTCGCGCTGGCGCTGTGTGAGACGCTCGATCGGTGGCTGCCCGACGAGCAGGTCGAGTTGGAGGCGTATACTGTGCTGATTGTCGCGTTGGAAGCGTTAGAAGGGGGCGTTGTGGTGGAACATGCGGCGGCTTGGGCGCTGTGGCGGTGGTTAGCGCTGCTGGGGTACAGCCCTGATCTCTCGCAGTGCGCCGCTTGTGGCAAGGCGTTTGACAGTACGGGCGCGGTCTTGTCGCCTACAGCAGGCGCGCTTCTGTGCCCGCCGTGCGCGCCCCCAAGCGAAGGGGTTGCCCTGCCTGCCGATGCGCTGCTGCAGCTTCAACAGTGGATGCAGGGCGAGCGTCTAAGCCTCGGCGCTCGCCCTGAAGCGTGTCGTGTGCTGGCGCGCGCAGCGCTACGCTACGCCGAGTGCGTGTTGGAGACGCCCGTGCGCTGGCTGGAGTTCTGGGAACGCTTGAACACCTTACGCGAGAGCGGATAGAGCAGCCCCAGCCCTGCGCTCAACACAAGCAGGCTCGTCGGCTCAGGTATCGGGTCGTAGTTGTCCCCGCCGCGTGGCGCGAACAGCGCGACCAACGGCAGGAATGGAACCCAGTTCGGTCCGCGCGTGAGGGTCGGCGCGAGCGGCGGCGTCTCCGCCAACACGACAGGGGGTGCGACAGGTGTTGTTTCGGGCGCTGCTTCGGGGGTAGTCTCGACCAGTGTCTCCGTCGGCAGCACATCTGCCGCGACCGTCTCCTCAATCGGCGTCTCCGCAATCTCGACGATGTCGATGATCGGGGTCTGAGTGATTTCCGTAGGCTCGACCATCAGCGGCGTCGCAACTACGGGCGTGATCTCGGTGGGCGTTTGCACTTGAGGGGTAGGCGCTATCGGCGCGGCAGGCGTGAGCGGATTGCCGCAGTTCGCCTTCAGAATCGGCTTGTTCGTGCGCTTGTCCACATAGACATGTGTGCCCTTCGGCAGCGTGCGCCGCACTACCAGAATCCGATCGTCGGGCGGCGAGTAGTACACATTGAAGGTCTGCGCGCGATCCAACTGCGTCAGGCGCAAGTTGTTCTCTACATAGTCGGCAAACTCCCATGCATTGCGTCGAAAGTGGCGTGCATAACGCTGGGCGACCACCACTTCGCTCCGAATCTGATTCGCTAATTCTTTTGCATTCGCGACGGGACGAACCAAGTAGCTGTTGCGTGGTACCACATGAAGCGGCTCTGCCGCACCTGTCAGGGCTGCAACCCATACAGCTATTCCAAAAGCCAATACCGCGCGCATGTGTATCCTCCTCTCTGGTTGTTCCACTTGCAGGGGCGAATCTGCAAGATGATTCCTAAGACGCTCACATCGGGCAGGTTGTTCCTGCTATGTAGGATTTTACCCGATAACAATACGAGAACAGCCGTAGGAGATTCGTGTGGGAGTGCGAATTGTACTCATGTGTCGAATGTGAGGACGGAGATTATCGACTTACAGTTTCTGGGCTACCCACTGGCGATTGCGTCGTATCTGCTGGACGACGGTGCGGACGCGGCGCTGGTGGAGGTGGGCGCGACCAGCACGGCGGAGACGCTACTGCGCGAGGTGCAGGCGCGTGGCGTGCCGTTAGAGCGAGTGCGCCACCTCATCGTGACGCATATCCACCTCGACCATGCAGGCGCGCTGGGCTGGTTGCTGCAGCGGCTGCCGAACGCCACCGCCTATGTGCATCCTGTGGGCGCGCCGCACCTGATGGACCCCTCGCGCCTGATTGCGAGCGCGTCGCGCCTATACGGCGAGATGATGGAGCGGTTGTGGGGCGCCGTTGTGCCCGTGCCCCAAGAGCGACTGCGTATCGTGCGCGATGGCGAGCGCGTTGAAGCTGCGGGGCGCACGCTGCTGGCTATCGACACGCCCGGACACGCTCGCCACCACCACAGCTACTTGGACGAGGCGACGGGGACGCTCTTCGCAGGCGATGTCGCAGGGGTTCGGATGCCCGGCACGACCTATGTGCGCCCCCCAACGCCCCCGCCCGAGCTGGACATCGAGGCGTGGCAGGCAAGCCTCGCGAAACTGCGCAAACTCCCCATCCAGCAGCTGGCACTCACCCATTTCGGCATGTTCGACGATGTGGCGCGCCACCTGAACGAGCTGGAGACCCGCCTCATCGATTGGGGGCAGTTCACACGCGCGCTGATCGAGCAGGGCGTCTCCGACGGCGAACTGATGCAACGCCTGCGCGACTACGGCAACGCAGAGATGCAACAACAGGGCGCAGACCCCAACAGCTACGACCTTGGCGCAGGCTATGAGCTTATTGCGCTGGGCTACGCCCGATACTGGCGCAAGAAGCTGGGATTAGCATGAACGCCGCAAGCGTGCGCTTTGAGCGCGTCACCAAACGGTTCGGCCGCGTGATTGCCGTGCAGGAGTTCACCCTGCAGGTGCCAGCAGGGGAGTTTTTGACGCTGGTGGGACCGTCCGGCTGCGGCAAGACGACCGTGTTGCGGATGCTGGCAGGGCTGGAAGACCCCACCGCAGGCGCCATCTACATCGGCGAGCAGTGCGTGAACGAGGTTCCACCGCGCGACCGCGACATTGCGATGGTGTTCCAAAACTACGCGCTCTACCCCCACATGCGCGTGTACGACAACATCGCGTTCGGGTTGCGCCTGCGCGAGCTGAAGGGCGCGCTGTGGCAACTCACCCACTGGAGCGAGGCGCGCGCCATCCGACAGCGCATCGACGAGCGCGTGCGTCAAGTCGCGCGAATGTTGGAACTGGAGAGCCTGCTCCACCGCCTGCCGCGCGAACTGTCGGGCGGACAGCGGCAGCGCGTCGCGCTCGCACGCGCCATCGTGCGCCAACCGAAAGTGTTCCTGATGGACGAGCCGCTCTCCAACCTCGACGCCAAGCTGCGCGACCAGACCCGCGCCGAACTGAAAAAACTCCAAGAGCAGCTCGGACTCACCACCCTCTAGGTGACGCACGACCAGAAAGAGGCGATGACGCTGGGCGCACGGATTGCCGTCCTCAAAGAGGGCATGCTGCAGCAGGTGGGCACGCCTGAAGAGGTCTACTTCCAGCCCGCGAATACCTTCGTGGCGACCTTCATCGGAACCCCGCCGATGAACCTGCTTCGGGCGCAGGTGGTGGCGCGGAACGGCGCGCCCGCGCTGCAGATGGGCGCGGTGTGCCTGCAAGTACTGGAAGCGCACGCGAAGGTACTGCAATCGCGTGTGGGTCAGGCGATACTGCTGGGCGTGCGCCCGCAAGACATCTACGCCGAACACACCGCGCCCCCTGACGCTATCCTCTCGGAGAGTGTGCCCGCAACGGTGGATGTGGTGGAACCCCACGGCGACCGCAACGATGTGCATCTCCTACTTGAGGGCGCGCCGCTAATTGCCCAACTCAGCGCACGAGTCAAACCCCGCGAGGGCGAGGTTATCCCCCTGCGCCTGCACCTGGAGTACCTACATCTGTTCGACGAAGCGACGGGACAGCGGTTGGGAAACCATGCCGACTAAGGCTGTCCCATCAGTCGAGCTAAACGCAGTCGCTGACTGTTTTGCAGGTTCTCATAGTCGTCTTCCAACTCCGCGTAAGCGAGGAATTCAACAATTCCGTGTAAGTGTCGAAAGGCTCTTCGGCTTAGCGTCCTGCGGAGTCGCTTCTCACGGCTCGCGTTGGCAACGATATAAAACTTCGCCGCGAAGCAGCCGAACTCGTCGAACTTGAGGAGCGAACGGTTGAAGTCGGTTGTATGCTCAATCTCAAAGAAGCACGCAGGAAACAAACAGTTGCTACTATGCTCTTTGAACCAGATTACATCGATATTACGCGCCTCACGAACTAATGGTTCGTAGGTGAAGTGAGGAATATCGCGCAGGCTCGCGATTTCACCGAGTTTCCTATTGACAAATACGCGATTCTTGTCTTGATGAGCGACAGTGGTATGGTAGTTGAGACTATTTCCAATCTCCAACAAAATCGCTTGGTAGTAAGTATGGTCGAACTGTTGTTGCGCCTGGGAGCCAGCCGACCTCGTGAGTTTCAACTTGCGTAGGATATGCCTGCGCTGCTGTGTCAATCCCCACAACCCCGGACGAATTTTGAAGAATCGTCCGTGTGGATCTTTTTGTAGAATGCGTCGGATAGTGGCGCGCGGTGTTTGAGTGCCCCAGCGGCTGGCGTCAGTGTGTTCATATATGGCTTTCAGGGTCGCGTAGCCGCCAAGTTGACGAAGAGTCGCTTCCACCATGTCCGCTTGAGTCTGCCTACGCATATAGCCCTCCTTGTGGATGCTTCAGCGAGATGGCGAAGTATACCTTGCTATTTTCATTCCCGCCACACTTTCTCGAACACCCATGCGCCGCCTGTGCTGAGCGCGAGCGCGTAGCCGAACACGCCCTGCAGCGGCTCGGCAGGGAAGACGCCCTCAATCGCTTGGCGAGTGCCCGCAATCAGCATCAGCAGCAGGGGCAACAGCAAGGGGAACGAAACGCCCGCCAATAGCGCGCCTCGCACAGTCGTCTGCGCCACCAACGCGCCACATAGCGTCAGCACTGTGGTCAGGCAGAACCCACCGCCCAGCCATAGCAGCAGCCATCCGCTCAGGCGCCCCTGGATAGGGACAACCAGCAGCGTGTAAAGCGGAACCAACACGAAGGTCAGCAGCCCGTACAGCGTCGCGTGGAACAGCCACTTGCCCCAGAACACGCTGGCAGGGCGCGCCGCCACGCGCAGCAAATCGGCTGTGCCTGTCTCTTCCTCCACGATGAACCCCCGCGCCAGCGCAGGGAACATCCCGAACAGTAAGGCGACCCAGAACAGCCCCGCCTGCAGCCCTGCGGAGAGCGTCTGCCCCAGCGCGGCAAACCCCACGCCCACCACCGTCGCCACGCCCATCAACAGCGACGCGACCACACCCTGCCGCAGACGCCATTCCTGCCGCAAATCTTTGAGCCAAATCGCGCGCACTTCACGCGCCCAACTCCAGCGTGAGGCTCCCCCACGCGGCGCACTCGGCGCGATTGGTGGCGAAGATTGCGATTCCACGACCGACTTGCTCATCCAGCACCTGTTTCAACAGTTTCAGTCCCGACGGGTCTAACCCCGCGTCGGGTTCGTCCAGCAGCAGCAGTGGCGGTTCGCCGTAGGCGGCGATAGCCATCCGCAGTCGCTGGCGCATGCCCGTGGAGTAGGCGCGCGTCCACTCGTGGGCGCGGTGCGCCAGCTCAAAGCGGTCTAACTGCGCCATCAGCGCGTCGGGATGGTCGGGCAAGCCGCGCGTTTGCGCCCACCAGCGCAGATGCTCGTAGCCCGTGAGCTCCCGATAGAGCGCGCCGTCCGCCGCGCACCAGCCCAGCGCGCGCGTGCGGTCGGCAATCACAGTCCCCGCGTGGAACAGCCGTATCTCGCCCTCCGTCGGCGCGAGCAGTCCTGCCAGCAACTTGATGAAGGTGCTCTTGCCCGAGCCGTTCGCCCCGCGAGCCACCAGCACGGTTCCTGACGCGATTTGCAGCTCCAGTCCGCGAAACACCCACCGCTCGCCGAACCGCTTGCCCAACCGTCGGCATTCCAAACTCCACTGCGGCATCCGCACAGAGTGTACCCATCTGTGGTATAATCGGGTTATCGTGTGGCGTCGCCTTGCAATCGGCATACTTGGGCTGATGGCGTGCATCGGGCTCGGACAGTCCGGCGCCGCGCCCGATTTGACGCGCCCGCCGAATGTGGTGGTCGTGATTCAAGTGCAGCCCGACGGCTTACACCCGATTTCGTGGACTTTTGACAAGCGCGTGCCCCACGACGCCGTGCGCCAACGGATACAACAGTTCGCGCAGTGGTCAGAGCGCAGTGTGTCGTATGTGGAGATTGCCGACGACAGCCTCAAGCGCAACGCCAAACCCAGCGAGTTGCTGACCACAGCGAGCTTCGCCTCAGGTGGACTGGTAAACCTGCAGGAGGGCACGCTGAACCTCACGCCCATCGCGCGCGCGTTCGCGGACATGCCCGTCGTGCATGTGTATGTGATACTGCCTCAAGCAGTGAAATATGCAGGCTACTTCGAGTATGCGACGCCCCATCTACATATGTGGACCAGCGCAGAGCCTGCCATGTGGCGCAGCGTGATTAACATCCACACGCCCGACCCTGCTCTGCTGGAAATCCCTCTCAAACGCCCGGAGCCGAAACCGCAGGCAGAGACGCCCCTCGCCCCGCCCGCGCGCCCGCCTACTGGCTGGCTAATTAGCCTGATTCTCATCGCGGCGTTCGCTGGGGGGGCAGGAATCTTCTGGATAAGCTCGAAACTATTCAAGCGACAAACGGACACGACAACCGTCCAACCAGAAACCGAACTTTAGCTGGAGGTCTCTGTATGCTGAGCTATACCTTAGACGACTTGATTAAGACCGCGTACGAGCTGCGTGCGTCCGACATCTTCATCAAATCGGGTGCGCGCCCCGTGATGCGCCTGCACGGCAAGATTACCCCCTTCGAGCAAGCGTTGGAGCCGCTCACCAACAGCCAATCGCGCGACTTGTGCTTCTCGCACATGAGCCACGAACAAATCGCCAAGTTCGAACATCGCATGGCAATCGACTTGGCGTTCACTGTGGAGGATGTGTGTCGCATCCGCGCCAATGTGTATATGCAGCGGCAATCGGTGGCAGGGGTCTTCCGCCTCATCCCACTCCAACACTGGAAACTGGAGGAGCTGTGGCCCGAAGAGCCTGAAATCCCGCGCGTGCTGGCAGGGCTGACCCAGTACCGACAGGGGCTGGTGCTGGTCACGGGTCCCACCGGCTCTGGTAAATCGACCTCGCTGGCGGCGATGATCGACCTCATCAACGAGACGCGACGCGGGCATATCGTGACTATCGAAGACCCCATCGAGTTTGTCCATACCGACAAGCTCTCCATCGTGAGCCAGCGCGAGGTGGGCATCGACACCGAGTCGTTCATCGACGCGATGCGCTCAGTGGTGCGTGAAAGCCCCGACATCAATCTGATTGGCGAGATGCGCGATGTGGAGACGATGCACGCCTGTATGCAAGCCGCTGAGACGGGACACTTAGTGTTCTCCACGGTCCACACGCCCAGCGCGTATGAGACGATGGACCGTATCGTAAATATGTTCCCCCCCGAAGAGAAGAAACACATTCTGCAACGCTTGGCGAACACGCTGCGCGGGATTGTGGCGCAGAAGCTCGTGCCGCGTGCGGGAGGTCAGGGGCGCATCGCCGCAGTGGAGATTATGATCAATACGCCGACCGTCGAGAAGATGATCGAAGATGGACACATCGGCGAAATCTATCACGCCATCCGCGAGGGTGAACACTGGGGCATGCGCACGATGAACCAGTGCCTATATCGGTATGTGCAGAAACAGCTCATCACGCCTGAAGAAGCGATGAACTACGCGGGCATCCACTCCGAGCTGCGCCAGATGCTGCGACGGATGTAGCCCACTCGGAATACAAAACGCTGCCCGAAACGCCGATAATCCCCTCAGTATGGCGTGGGCGAACTGGCTAACCCGGGCGTTGCGCAACTCCGACTTGATGATTGCGCTGGCAATCCTTGTCGTGGTCACGATGCTGATTCTGCCAATGCCCAAGTGGATGCTGGACACTTTCATCGTGTTCAACTTCGCCGCGTCGATTGTGATTGCGCTGATGGCGGTCAACATCACGAACCCGCTGCAGTTCTCGGTGTTTCCCGCGTTGCTGTTGGTGACCACGCTGTTTCGGCTTGCGCTGAGCATCGTCGCCACGAAGTTAATCTTGGGTACGGGCAGCGCGGGCAAGGTGATTGAGACCTTCGGGCAGTTCGTGGTGGGGGGCGACTTCGTGGTGGGCGTGGTGGCGTTCTTGATATTGGTGGTCGTGCAGTTCGTGGTGATTACGAACGGCGCAGGGCGCGTGGCGGAGGTCGCCGCGCGCTTCACCCTCGACGCGATGCCCGGCAAGCAGATGGCAATCGACGCCGACCTGAACGCAGGGCTAATCAATCAAGAGGAAGCCAAGCGTCGCCGCCGCGCGATTGAGCTGGAAGCCGATTTTTACGGGGCGATGGACGGCGCGAGCAAATTCGTCAAAGGCGACGCAATTGCCGCGATACTGATTATTCTGATTAACATCATCGGCGGGTTCGCCGTGGGGTTCCTGCGCGGGCAGGGCGACGCGATGACGGTGTTGCAAACCTACACGCTGCTCACGGTCGGCGAGGGCTTGGTGGCGCAGATTCCCGCGCTGCTCATCTCCACCGCCACAGGCTTGCTGGTCACCCGCGCCTCCACTGAACAGGCGATGGGGCAAGATGTGGTGGGGCAGGTGTTGCAGTACCCGCGCGTGTTGATGGCAGCCGGCGGCGCGATTGCGTTCCTGTCGCTGGTACCGGGCTTCCCCAAGTTCCAGTTTGTGGTGGTGGGCGCGGCGCTGTTCGGCTTGGGCTACCTAGCGACGCGCGTGAACCTGCTGCCGCAACCGACGGAGCCTGAGCCGTCTGAAGAGCCTGCCCAGCCACTGCCCACAGGACCCGAAGCTGTGCTGCCGATGCTCAAGGTGGACGCAATTGAACTCGAAATCGGCTACGGGCTGATGCCACTGGTCGATCCAAACCAGAAAGGCGACCTGCTGGAGCGCATCGCGGCGATACGACGGCAGTTGGCGACCGATTTGGGCTTCGTGATGCCGTCGGTGCGCGTGCGCGACAATGTGCGCCTGCGTCCGATGCAGTACCAAATCAAGATTCGGGGCGAGACGGTGGCGCAAGCGGAGGCGCAACCACGCATGCTACTCGCGATGCCCCCCAGCGCCGACTCGCCCCCCATCGAGGGCGTCGCGACCACCGAACCCGTGTTCGGCATGCGTGCGTACTGGATCGAGCCACACCTGCGCGAGACTGCCCAGCGTCTGGGCTACACCGTCGTGGAGCCGACCGCCGTCGTCGCCACGCACCTGACCGAGATTGTGCGCCGCCACGCCGCCGAACTGCTCGGACGCGCCGAAGTGCAGCAACTGCTGGACAACCTCAAAGAGCATAACCCTGTGGTGGTGCAGGAGGTCGTACCCGACCTGCTCACGCTGGGCGAGGTGCAGAAGGTGCTGCAACATCTGCTGCGTGAGGGCGTGCCTATTCGTGACTTGGAGACGGTTCTGGAGACGCTGGGCGACCATGCGGGGCGCACGCGCGATGGGGAGGCGTTGGGCGAGTACGCTCGCGCCGCGCTCGCACGCACGATTACCCACCGCCTGCAATCGCCCGACGGCAAGCTGCGCCTGATGGCGCTGGAACCTGCGCTGGAGGCGCAACTGCGCGAGCGCGTGGAGCCGACCCCCAACGGCGCCGTGCTGGGCGTGGATTTGGAAACCAGCCGCGCGCTGCTGCAGGCGATTGCTCAGCACGCGCAACAGATGACCGCGCGTGGCTACCTGCCGGTGCTGGCATGCGCGGGCAACCTGCGTTTGCCCATACGCAAACTGCTGGGCGCGGAGCTGCCTCAAGTGCATGTGATTGCCTACCACGAAATCGCGCCGAACACGAACATCGAGATTGTGGAGCAAATCCGCCGAGCCGAGGCGCTGGGCGTCGCCGTCGCTGCAGCGTGAGAGTGCGTAGAGGCTGTCCTCTCGGGTGTCTTGTGTGGGATTCGCGCGTCTGAGCGTCATGAGCCTCGCGTCGGCGTCCCCGCCGACCAACACAACGCTGGTGCAACGCCACTTGTGGCGTCGGTGAGTGAGTGTTATGCACCCCCTCCGCAGGTTCCCCCTGCGTGCAGGGGGAACCGTTTGATGCAAGGCACAGTTCCCCCTACTGCGTAGGGGGAACCTAAAGGAGGAGGTTCAAGACACGCGACACTCACGACATCGAGAACGGCGGCGTGCTATGTCACACTTGCTGACACTACGAACGGTATCGCGCCCTCATGCGTCAATGCGCTGGTGAACTCCAATTTGTACCCTCACAGGGAGGATGGAGGTAAGTTCTCGAACTGCCTTCGGTTCAGACTTTTAGGGAGCAGACGCCTGTCTGCCCAATCCCAAAAGTGTCGCGTGGAAGCCCTGCCTATCGTGCAGGATGGCGAGGCGACTATGATGCCTGTGCAACTTATCTTAGTTTGTTGAGACTGTTGAGTATGCCTGCAGGGGTTTGCGCATCTGCGGAGAATTGTCGTTTGTATGGAATCGAACCTCTTCACCAACATCGTGCTGCCGTTGGCGCTGGCGGTGATTATGCTGGGCTTGGGGCTGACGCTCACCCGCTACGATTTCTTGCGCGTGGTGATTTTCCCCAAAGCGTTCCTCGTGGGGCTGATGTGCCAGATGGCGTTGTTGCCCGTGATGGGCTTTTTGGTGGCGAAAGTGTTCCCGATGGAGCCTGCGCTTGCGGTTGGCGTGATGATTCTGGCGTTGTGTCCTGCAGGCGCGACGGCGAACCTGATTACCTACCTCTCGCGGGGCGATGTGGCGCTCGGCGTAACGCTCACTGCCTTCAACAGCCTGCTGGTGATTCTCACGACGCCGATATTAATCAACCTCTCGCTGGCGCACTTTCTGGGCGAAACGACGACGATACAACTGCCTGTGCTGCGCACGGTAGTGCAAGTGGGGCTGATTATTCTGGTACCTGTCTCGATAGGGATGCTCATTCGGGCGCGCCGACCGCAGTTGGCGTTCAAGGCGGAGCATCCCGTGCGTATCCTGTCCACCATCTTCATCGCGATTGCCGTACTGGGCGCGGTGCTGCAAGACCGTGAGAACATCGGCTCACACTTCCAGCAGGTGGGCGTCTCGATGTTCGCGCTGAATGTGCTGACGCTGCTAATGGGCTACAGTGTGGCGCGGCTGTTCCGCCTGCCGCTCAAGCAAGCGATTACGATTTCCATCGAGGGCGGCATCCAGAACGGCACTTTGGCAATCTTTATCGCCAGCGCCATCCTGAAACAGCCCACGATGTCGATTCCGGCGGCGGTCTACAGCCTGATTATGTTTGCCACAGGCGCGTTTATGATTTACTATTTTGGCAGGCGTGCGCCTGAGGCGACCGCGGAGCCTGCCGCCTAACCGCCCCAGCGCGGGTCGTCGAACCGCTGAATCTCGATCAGATAGCCGTTCGGGTCGCGTGCAAACAGATGATAGATGCGATAGCGCTCGTTGTAGGCGGGCGGTTTGGTGATTTCCGCGCCGTGCGCCTGCAGATGGTCGTGCCAAGCGTCCACCTCAGGTGAGACCAGCGTGAGGATGACGCGCTCGGCAGGTTGAGGCGTCTCGGCGCGTTGGCAAAAGCCGATGTACGCCGCGCCCGAAACCTGATAAATCACGCAGTCGGGCTGCTCCAACGCCACGCGCAGTCCCAACACGCCCTCGTAAAACGCGCGTGTTGCCGCCCAGTTCGGCGCAGGCAGAAACACAATGCACTCCGAGATAGGTCGCATGCCTAAGTTAAACCCTAAGCGTAGTTCAGAGCGCCCATTCAGGAATACCGACACCCTCCTTTTCGGCACAAACTGAGAGGTCAATCACCAAATCATTCCGATTTTCAGCAATTGGGCTATAATCATGGTGGAGGCATGAAAGGATGAAACGATTCGTGTTTTACTTGGCGCTGAGCTGTATGCTGGTAGGAGCAGGCTACAGTCAACAATCGTTCCTGCTAATTCCCGACTGGACGAACGACCGCGTGTGCGCACTCAGCCCTGTAGACGGTAGCGTGATAAATGCGAACTTTATCCCGACGAACACCCAGCTGTTCGACTCGCCCAAACACGCCTTGCCGACGCCGCGCGGCACTATCA
>JARJMV020000261.1 GCA_029335935.2 bacterium | reverse complement strand
CCCCCCCCGCGCCGGCCTCGCCACACACAGACGCAACCCCAACCCATCCCCACCGTGACTGCCATAGACGTCGTGGATGCCCGTGAAGAGTAGCCCGAACGCGAAGTCGTCCGCATCCATCACTCGGTGCAAATCCAGCAGTAGTTGCGAGGCGTAGCCGCGTCCGCGATATTCGGGCAGCGTGGCGACATTCGCAATCCCTGCCATCCAGAGTGTCTGACCGTTGGTAAGGCGCACGGGGCGACGCACCATCTGCATCGCCGCGACGAGCTTGCCGTCTACGGCGCAGACTCGTGTGTAGCGCGGCTGCCACAGAGGGTCTTGAAAATATCGCTCAAAGTAGTCGTGGCTGGGTGAGAAGACTTGCGCCCAGAGGTCTAAGCACTCGGCTTGCTCGGAAGGGCGCAGTTCGCGAAATTCAGGGTTCATTCCTCATCCAGTTCCTCTTCGAGGTCGGCATCGAACAGGTCGTCGGTATCGCCCACGAGCCGTTTTCGGTCGCGTTTTTCGAGCTCTTCGATACTGACCTCGCCTTCCACGAAGGCGGTATCCTCGTCGCGCACCAACGCCTTCTCCTCTTCATCTTCGTCTAAGGTTGTGGGCAGCCAGTGTTGTGGGTTCACCCTGCGGCACTCGTCGCACACGAAACGGATATTGACGCGGCTGTACCAGAGCGGCACTTTGTCTAAGATTTTCTCGCATTCGGCGCACTTAATCATCGGGGGGTCGCCTCCTGTCGGCTGGTTTGGGCGGCTCGTTTTGCCTGTTGCTCTTCCAAATCGCGCAGGTGCTGCTTGTGCGACAGGATGCCGTTGACGAGCATAATCACCGCCGCCAGCAGGTAAAGCCATGCCAAGCGCGGGTCGACATCCTGTCCTGGATCGGCGATAGCCGCGTTGCCTCGCGCGAAGCCTGTAATGCCGATAACGAACAGAATCAGCGCAATCCAGAAGTCGGTCTTCTTCCACCAGCCCATGTGGTGGGTATTATACCCCACGATACGGCAATGAGTGTGGCTCCAGTATCGGTGAGCTGGCTGGACGCATCTGGGCCCGATCGGGATGTGGTGATCTCGGGGCGCGTGCGTTTAGCGCGGAACTTGGCGCACTACCCGTTCCCGCATCGGACGAGCGAGGCGCAGTTGGAGAGCGTCGCGCGCGAGTTGACGAGCGCGCTGCGCGAGGCGGGTCTCGTGCGTGCGATGGAGTTGAGCCGTCTCTGCTTGCAGGAGCGCGCGCGTTTAGTGGGTGCGCGTGTGATTAGCCCTGCGCTGCTCACGGAGCTACCGCATCGCTGGGCGCTGCTTAACGATACAGGCAGTGTGGTGGCTGTGATTAACGAAGAAGACCACCTGCGGCTGCAAATCACCTGCGCAGGCTGGCAACCGCAAGCGCTGTCGGAAAGCCTGCTGAGCTGGGAGCAGGCGTTGGCGCGGATGCCGCTGCTGTGGGCGCGGTCGCCCAAGTGGGGCTACCTCACGGCGTCGCCGATTAATCTCGGTTCGGGCGTTCGGCTGGGGCTGCTGGCGCACCTAATGGGCTTGCAGCGCGCGCGTCAAATCACGCGCTGGCTGGAAGCGTTGCAAGCGCTGGGCTGCCACACGCGCGGGCTATACGGCGAGGGCAGCTTGGCGTTCGAGGGCTATGTGCAAATCTCACTGCTGGGCAAGGACGCGCCGCTGGACGAACTGCTGGCGCGGCTGCGCGGCACGCTGCGCACGCTCATCGACGCCGAACGCGAGGCGCGCGCCCACCTACAACGCGACGCCCTCGAAGAGGAATGGCGCGAGCTCCAAGCCACCCTGCGCTACTCCGAGAGCCTCTCGCTGGGAACGACCCTGCGCGCCTTAGCCGTGTATCGCATGCGCGCCATGCTCGATTACCAAGACGCCCAACGCGACTTCGCCGATAGACTGCTGTTCGAAGCGGCGGTCTATCCGCCGCCGGAACCTGAACACGCCGCCAAAGAACGCGCCGATTGGCTACGCGCGCGGCTCTGGACACACGAGGCCCCCTAACATGAATCCTTTCGCGTCCCACTTGCCTCTAACTCTATGGAGGTGTCATACGATGCAAACCTACACAGCAGTAGGCAGTGCGTCTGTGCAGGCGCGTGAGACGGTGCGCCAACGCGTGGTAATCATCGGCGGTGGCACCGCAGGTATCACGATCGCTGCGCAGTTAGCGCGAAAGGGTGTTCGTGATGTAGCGATTATCGAGCCGTCCCCCAAACACTACTACCAGCCCTTGTGGACGCTCGTGGGCGCAGGCGTTGTGCCTGTCGAGCAGAGTGTACGCGATGAAGCACGCTATATCCCCAAAGGTGCGCGTTGGATTCAAGACTACGCTGTCGAGATTGACCCCGAACAGAACCTTGTTTGCACTCGTGGTGGTACGCGCGTGCAGTACGACTACTTAGTGGTCGCGCCTGGCGTGGTCTCCGATTGGGACAAGATTCAAGGCGCTTCCGAAACGCTGGGGCGCAACGGCGTCTCCACCAACTACAGTTACGACCTCGCGCCCAAGACTTGGGAGTTCATCCAGCAGACACGCGAGGGCGTCGCGCTGTTTACCATGCCCAACACGGCGGAGCCGGGCTACACCATCAAGTGCGGCGGTGCCCCCCAGAAAATCGCCTACATGGCGGCCGACTACTTCCGCATGATGGGACGCCCCGTGAAGGTGATTTACGCCACAGCAGGCGGAATGCTGTTCGCGGTGCCAGAGTTCCTGCGTGTTCTGGAGACGGTATGCGACCGCTACGGCATCGAGGTGTTGACCAAACACGAGCTGGTGGCTGTGGACCCTGTACGCAAGGCGGCGACTTTCGCGTTGAAAGATAAGCCGGGCGAGACGCGCACCATCGAGTTCGATATGCTCCATATCAGTCCGCCGCAGCATGCCCCAGAGTTCGTGCGCAAATCGCCGCTCGCCCACCAAGACGGGCAGATGGTCGGCTTCGTGGAGGTTGATATCCACACGCTACAGCATGCGCGCTATCCGAATGTGTTCTCGCTGGGCGACGCGGCGGGGCTACCCACCTCGCGCACAGGCGCGGCAGTGCGTAAGCAAGCCCCTGTGGTTGTGAACAACCTGCTCAAAGTGATGCAGGGCAAGGAGCCAGACAAGCGCTACAACGGCTACACCTCCTGTCCGCTCGTCACCGCCTATGGACGCATGGTGCTGGCGGAGTTCGACTATAACAACAACCCAACACCCAGCATCCCGTTTATTGACGCCCAGAAAGAGCGATTCGACATGTGGCTACTCAAGAAGTACGGCTTGCCTTGGCTGTATTGGAACCTGATGCTGCGCGGACTGGCGTAGCGCGAGTGGGAATACCGATTCTGGCGTCGTAGCGTCGGCGTCTCGCCGACGAACTGCTTGGACAGGAATGTCCAAGCTACGAGCGTAGCGTCGGCGTCCCCGCCGACGAACTGCTTGGACAGGAATGTCCAAGCTACAGTGCAAACACGCTTGGACACGAATGTCCAAGCTACGAGGAGATCTATGAAACGGCTCAAGGTGTTTATAGGACTGTTAGGTCTGCTGAGGGGTATTAGCGTGGGTCAGCAGGCGCAGCACGACGCTCCG
>JARJMV020000244.1 GCA_029335935.2 bacterium | reverse complement strand
CATGCAACAGGGGCGCATATTACTCGGCTACTACGCGCCGTATGACTTTGAGCGTGGGGGTCAGCTCGCCGCTCTCGATGGTGAACGGCTTGTGAATAAGCCGAAAGCCCTTCACGCGCTGGAAGTCCGCCAACTCGCGGTTGACGCGCTCCAGCTCCTGACGGAACCGTTTCTGCACGGCATCATGGTTCAGCAGCGTTTCAGGCTCGCTCGCCTCGATACCCTCCTGCTTCGCGAATTCGCGCAGGGCGTCCATGTTCGGCACAATCAGCGCGACGGGCGCGCCCATCCCGTCACCATACACCACCGCCTCTTGAATCAGCTCGCCCTGTTTCAGCAGGTTCTCAATCGGCTGCGGGGCGACATTCTTGCCGTTCGCCAGCACGATGATGTCTTTCTTGCGGTCGGTGATAGACAGGTAGCCGTCCTTGTCTATGTAGCCGACATCGCCCGTGTGGAACCAGCCGTCGGGGTCAATCGCCGCGGCGGTCGCTTCGGGCTTTTTGTAGTAGCCCTTCATGATGTTGGGGCCGCGTGCGAGGATTTCGCCGTCTTCGGCAATCCGAATCTCCACGCCGCGAATGGGTTTGCCCACGCTGCCGAAGCGAGGGGCATTGGGCGGGTTCACCGTTAGCACGGGGCTGGTCTCGGTCAGACCGTAGCCTTCCAGAATCAAGATGCCGAAGGCGTGGAAGAACTCGGCGACCTCTTTAGGTAGCGCGGCGCCACCCGACACGAAGTAGCGCAGCCGCCCGCCCACACGCTCACGGATTTTGGACGCCACCAGCTTGTCCAGTATCGCGTGCTGGATTCTAATGCCCAGCGGTGCAGGCTTGCCCTCGCGCCAGCACCGCGCGTAGACCTTGCCCACCTCCAGCATCCGATAGAACAGTTTCTGGCGCAGGGGGGGCATCTGGCGCACAGAGGCGAGGATCCGATCCATCACCGACGCATAGAAGCGCGGCACGCCCAGCATCAGCGTCGGCTTCACCTCCTGCATGTCGTTGGCGAGGGAGAACAAACTCTCGGCGTAGGCAATCGTTAACCCCGCGTAAATCGGTAGGAAGTGCCCCCCCATCCGCTCAAACACATGCGAGAGCGGCAGGAACGACAAAAATAGGTCCGTCGGCTGCCAGTCGATGAGTTCCAGCACCGCCTCGATGTTGGTAATCAGGTTGCGGTGGGTGAGCATCGCGCCCTTAGGTTCGCCCGTCGTGCCTGAGGTGTAGATGAAGGTGATGATGTCGTCGGGCTGGCTTGCCTGCACCGTTGCTTGCAGCTCGCTCTCGGTGAGCGCGCCGGGCTGGTTCAGCATTTGCTCGAAGCTGGACGCGTCGCTGACATTTTTGGGGTCGATCACTATCAGCGTGGGGTTGAGGTTGGCGTCTTCGATAGCCTCGCGTGCCTTGCGCAGCTGCTTCGCGTCGCTGACCACCAAAACTTTCGGCTCAGAGTCGCTGAGTATCTCCCGCACTTGGGGTGCAGTGAGCGTGGGGTAGATAGGCACGGTAATCGCGCCCAGACACAGCGTTGCCCAGTCGGTGATAGCCCATTCGGGGCAGTTCTCGGAGAGTATCGCCACACGGTCGCCCTTGCGCACGCCCAACTCGTGCAGGGCGCGGGCAAACGCATACACGCGCCTGCCCAACTCGCGATAGGTGATCGGGCGGAACTGCTTCTCGCGCTTGACCAGCAACGCAGGCTTCTCGGCGTGCTGCTCGACGCTGCGCCAGAACGCCTTGCTGAGTGTGTCCACAGTCATCGTCTCGCTCCGACGAGCCGATTCAGCGCGCGGGCGGAGATTCCTGCTGCTGTTCGGGCTTGGGCGATTGCGGCGTATATGGCTCGTAGCGTGTAAGCACGAACTGATAGGGATGTTCACGCCCCTGATCGTCCACAAACACAATCTGCGGACGGCGCAGTCGCACATGCAGCAGGCGTGCGCCAGGGTCACGCTCAAGGGCTCTTTGAATAGATTCATCCTGCATCATATTTTGGATATCAACTCTCGGCACGCTTGTATAACTAAGACTTATGTATCCTTGTGATGCTTGCACGCAGACCGCTTCTTCTTCCGACCTCTTCAAGAGGCGCACCGCCGCTTCTTGAGGCGTATCGGGCGGGGACGGGGGCGATTCGTCGTCTGGCGCTGTATGGCCATAATCCGTCCACATTCCAAAGATGAGGTTTTTCGGCTTTGTGAATTCCGGCTTGGTATTTGGAATCGGCTCGCGGAACAGGGCTTGTGCTGGGGGAAAGAGTTCGCCAACAGCTTCGTTGAACCGCTGACGCTGGTTGGCGTTGAGCTGGCGGGCGAGCAGCCACTGCCCCCGCTTGAGTTGCTGGCGTTGCGCCTCGCTCAGCGTCGCTAAAAACCGCAGGGCAGGCAGGCACGAGACCAGCGGATCAAGCTCGAAGCGTGTGAGGTATAAACCCGTATACGGAAAGTGCCGACTTTGAGTGAAGAACTCCACTTGCGCCTGCGTGAGCTTGCCTGTCAGGGTGATGTAGTCGTCCAGTTCCAGCCAGCCCTGCTGCTCATACTTTTGCTCCAGCGGACGCAGCCACGCTTCGGGCAGCTCGTAGGCGCGGTAGCTCCAATAATGTTTATGACGCGCGAGTAGGTAGCCCGATTCATCAGCGCGTAGCCAGCAAGCGCGTTGGAGACTCGGTACTACTTGTGGATGGCTCGGGTGCCGCGCTAAGTTGATTTGGACGGCAGGAATTCGGAAGGCGTCGCTTATCACGGGCAGGCGCGTCGCCCACGCTATCTGCTCCAGCATGTCAGCGACAGTCACCATGTTAGACTGCACACCAGAACCCGTTGCACGATAGATAGGCAAGGGCGGCGCTGGGCGGTCGCGCGGCGGCGTACCCTTGTCTGCAAGAAACTCTCTCAAACGCGCCTCCGCAGACTCCCACCCCTCCCAAAACCGCCATAACTCCGACGACTCCAGGTTGGGTCTCAACTCCAGCGTGTACGCGAAATCATTAGTGCCCAAAGAAAAGTAGGTGTGTGGTCGGCTTTCGGGATATTCAGTGGCTTTGATGCTGACCATCTGATATTCGAGGGCGCTGAGGCGCGAGCACATGCGTACCCACAACCCTGCGAATTCGGGGTTAGAAGGAGCGGCTTGCGGAATAAATCCGTACTCCTCACCTTTGGGGTCTTGTATCCAGCGTTGGTCGCGCATCCAGCTCGGCAGCAGTGCGTCGTTGGGGAGCAAGAAGACGCCTGGCGCAGGCTTGGTGCTGAATCCGACGGTCTGACCGTTCAGGAGCTGCTGCACAGCGCGGTCGGGAAGGGCAGCGAGGCAATGTAGCATAGCGTAATTCGGGTGAACTTCATTTTGCTTGTCTACCGTGCTATTTTCAGGATCCCACCGAATGCTGTAGGGAGTCATATTGTACATTATATAGAAACGCATCGACTCCTTCGGCGTGAGTTCATTTTGGCGTTCTCGAAGCGCGTTTATTTCCGCTTTGCGCTGTTCGATAGAGAGCCTTCTCACCTCACGCGCGGTTTCAATCAGCTCGCGCAGTGCTTGACGCCGCGCCTCTTGCAGAGCGTTTCGCATCTTCTCCTCCTGCAGGCGCGTTGTGTCGGGCACATACAGCGTATACGCGCCGTCCCCATCCTTGCGCCACTCGTAGCGGAATAGTTTCGCCAGCTGGGTCAGGATCTCGTGTGCAGGGCGGTCTTCCACGAAGATGGCGACCTTCTCTTCGGCAATCGCGTCGATGCCGCGCAAGGAGACCCCCGTCTGCTTGCCGAGGGAGCGCAGCGCGTCGCGCATCGGCTCCAACTTGAGCCAGACCGTGATGCGCCGTTGCAAAAGCGGCTCACTCTCCAGCGCAGCGGGCTGACCTTGCCCGACCGTTAGCACCAACAACGCCAATATCGCACTCAACAGTCCCCGAAATCGCATACTCTCACCGCGATAGAGCTTCGCGGTGGGTATTAGAGTTCCTGCTGCAGGCGCGCGTATGCTTACTGAACGGACAGGGACGCCCTGTGGCTTGGACTTGAGTCCAAGCGCAGGTGCGGCACTATTCTCGGGGTCGTATAAATCGTTTGCCGAAACCTAAAGGCACGGACAGGCGTGTTTGTGCGACGCGCGTGGCGTGTCGTCGGCAGGGACGCCGACGCGACGAGTGTGGCTTGGACATTCTTGTCCAAGTATTGTTCGGCGGCGAGACGCCGACGCTACGAAGGGCAGCGCGCCTACGAGATGAGGCACGGACAGGAATGTCC
>JARJMV020000199.1 GCA_029335935.2 bacterium | reverse complement strand
GCTCGCTTGCCCACGTAGGGCATCGCGGGCGTCATAGACCAGACTCATCGGCGGAGCGACGCTGCCAACTTCGGGGCGAGCGTCTCATAAAAGCGTGGCGCAGCGAAGTAGCTGGGCATCGCGTGCGCTGCCCAGCCCAAGCCCGTCTGATAAGGCATATCCTCCACGCCGTCAAAAATCGGCGTCGCGGCGAACCCCAGCACATCCACAGGGTCGTACACATTCAGCCAACACCCCAAGTTAGGGGACTTCGCCACGCGGTTCGGGAAACGCACGGCAGGGTCGGACGCCTTGAACAGCTTCAACTCCTCGAACAGCCCCACTTGCCCCGCCACAGAGACCCACGCATTCACCTGCACCTCAGGCGCGTAGTAATGGATGAGGTCGTAGAAGATATTACCGCCCATCGAGTGGGTCAGCACAATCAGCGGCTCGTCGGGGGCAGGCGTAAGCGCGTTGCGCACTGCCTGGAGGATAGCGCCGGGCGTCTCGCGTTCGCCTCGATGCGCAAGGTAGGTCATCACATCGCCCATCAGTTGCGCCACAAGCGGCGTAAGCGCAGGGCGCAGCAGTTTTTGAAGCGTCGCACGCGGGTGATAGGTCAGACGGCTAATCGTCTGTGCGACACGGCTCAGGACAGCGTTGAGCGACTCTGTGAGGGTAGCCCCCATCCGCTCCGGCGAGCGGGTGGGCTGGGCGTTGAGCGCGTCGGCGAGGATTTGCAGCAGCTCGTCGTCCGAGTGGGCGTTTTGGACGGCGTGCTGCGTGTCGGGCGAACGCGCCGCTTCGTACAACGCTATCAGAGTTTCTGGGTGGGTATCCGCGTCGGCGATTGCGAGCGTCACGAGCAGGTTCGCTAAGACAGGTAGGTCGTGCTGCGCGGCCTGTAAGAGCAGGTTCTCTGTGGGCATATCATTACCTACGAGGTCGGCTAACGCAGTGTAGTGAACGGCTTGCGCTTTCATGAGCGGCATCGCGCCCAGAGGTTCCAAAACGCGCCTACGCGGCAGGCTGCCCAGATCCCACGCGAACGACGCGCCGTGCTTGCCCCAGTAGACCCAGCGCGTCTCGATAGCGCCGAGCCCCAACGGCTGCAGGAGGTAGCGGCGCAGAATCGGTTCACAGCGTTGCGCCAGCCGCGTAAAGCCCTCCTCACGAACACCGATTCCGTGAATGACAACAACAGCCACGCTACGAAGGTCAGCAAACTACTTTCGAGTATACCTATACCGAGCTACCCGCGCGGCGTCGCGTCCCCGCCTACAAACTGCGCTTGGACAGGAATGTCCAAGCTACGGTCGCACGGGCACTCCTGTCCGTGCAGAACACCCTGCGTCGCGTCGGCGTCCCCGCTGGGTCCGTAAAACTCCCAGATTTTCGCTGCGCCTATTAATAAAACGCCCACATGTGGCAATAATCTATACGCGCATGGAGGCGCAGGGAGGATAGGATAGGATGCAGGTTTACCAGTTGTTCGAGCCCGTGGGGTCTACAGCCGTGATTGCCCCGCCTGAACGCCATGTGCTGATTGTCGACGACGACGCGCTGGTGCGTGAGACGCTGCGGTTTGTATTGGAGGATGGGGGGTATCAGGTATACGCGGCGTCATCGGGCGCAGAGGCGTTGCAGCTGCTCCAGCAGAAACCTGTGGACATCGTTCTCAGCGATATCTTTATGCCTGGCATGAACGGTTTCGACCTGTTGCGCCAGATTCGCGAGCATGCACCCGATACGCCGGTGATTTTGATTACGGGCTACGGCAACATTGAGATGGCGCGTGAGGCGCTCAAACAGGGCGCCAGCGACTTCATCACCAAGCCTTACAATATCCACGAAATCCCGATAATGATTGAGCGGAACATGACGCGCCACTCGATCCTCAGCAGTCAGGCGCGCGCCTATGAGGATGCGGTGCAGCAATCGTATCGGGCGACTCTGGACGCGCTGTTGGCGGCGTTAGACACGCGCGACACCGAGACGGAGGGGCACTCGGAGCGTGTGGCGGCATACACGATGGCGATGGCGCGGCGGTTGAACCTCCCACCCCGCGAGCTGACCGACATTGAGCGCGGCGCGCTGCTGCACGACATCGGTAAAATCGGCGTGCCCGACAGCATCCTCTATAAGCCCGAGCCACTCACGCCCGAAGAGTGGGAGATTATGCGGCAACATCCGGTGATTGGCTATCGGATGTGTATGAAGGTAGACGCGCTGCGCCCTGCCGCCCCGATTGTGTTGCACCACCACGAACGCTGGGACGGTCAGGGCTACCCGTATGGGCTGGCTGGTGAAGCCATTCCACTGGGTGCGCGGATTTTCGCAATCGCCGACACGCTGGACGCGATGACCTCCGACCGTCCGTACCGTCAGGCGCGGAGCTTCGCGGAGGCGCGTGAAGAGATTGTTCGCTGCTCAGGCACTCAGTTCGATCCTGAGATGGTCAAACTCTTCCTTGAGATACCTGAGGAAGAGTGGTGCTTGATTCGCGAGCTCAGCCTCGCGAACCGCCAGCAACGGGCAGCCGCCTGAATCGCGCAGATTCAGGCGAGGCGCTGCCTCGCACGGAGGGCGCGCTTGAGCAACGCAATCAATCGCTTTTGCTGCTCGTAGCGACGCCAGCAGGCGTCGCACTCGCGCAGATGCGCTTCCAGCAAGTCGGCGAGCTTAGGCGCAAGGTCGCCCATAATATACGCCTCCATGTACTCCTGCGCTCGCCTACAAGTCATACTTAACCACCTTCCGTTATAATAGATTGGATGATTGGGTGGGCTTTCAAGCGCGACAGCGCCCGTGTGACGCGCTTGCGCACGGCTTCCTCGTTGAGACCCATTCGCTGGGCTATCTCGCGATAGCTCAAGCCCGCGCCATAGCGCCACTCGAACATCTGTCGG
>JARJMV020000136.1 GCA_029335935.2 bacterium | reverse complement strand
CGCGACGGCGACCTCTATGTGGTGGTGCATCTCGCCCCTCACCCACGCTTCAAACGGCGCGGCGACGACCTCGCCACCCAAATCAACCTCACCTACCCCCAACTCGCCCTCGGCGACGAAGTGGACATCGAGACCTTAGACGGCAAAGTATCCCTGCAAATCCCTGAACTGACCGAGCCGTACACGGAGCTGATTGTGCCCGGACGCGGGCTGCCCAACGCACGCACTGGCAAACGCGGCGACCTCTATGTGCGCATCGGGCTGAAGATGCCCAAACAGCTCACCGACGCCCAGCGCAACCTGCTGCGCCAATACGCCGAGCTGAGCGGCGTGCGCCTCAAAAAGTACGCCGACGCCGAACCGACCAGCTTCTTCGAGAAGGTGAAACGCAGCGTCAAAAGGGAGGACTAACCATGCGCGCCATCGCCTCAGTGGGCATCCTTGTGGCGGATGTGGTCGCCAAGCCTGTGAGCCGTTATCCTGAGCGCGGCGTGTGTGTCCATGTGGAGCGGATGGAGCTGCATGTGGGCGGATGCGCCGCCAACACCGGGCTTGCGCTCGCCAAGCTGGGGCTGCCCGTGCGAGTCGTCGGCAGAGTCGGGCAAGACGCCTTCGGCGATTTCGTCCTGCAGAGCCTGGAACAACACGGCGTGGACACGCGCGGCGTGCGACGCAGCCCCACTGCCAACACCTCCAGCACGATGGTGATGGTTCACCTCGACGGCGAGCGGTCGTTCATCCATCATATGGGCGCGGACGCCGAGTTCTGCCCCGACGATATCGATTGGAGCCTGCTCAGCGACTGCGCGATTTTCCACCTCGCGGGCGCGTACCTGATGCCCCAGATGGACGGCGAACCTGCCGCACGCACGCTGCAAGAGGCGAAACGACGCGGCATGACCACCTGCTTAGACACCACTTGGGACTCCAGCGGGCAGTGGATGCAGGTGTTGGCGCCGTGCCTGCCCTATCTGGACTACATCACGCCTAACTACGGCGAGGCGCGTATGCTCACGGGCGAGACCGAGCCTTCCGCCATCGCGCAGCGACTGCTGGAGGCGGGCGTGGGCGCAGTGGCAATCAAGATGGACGCGCGCGGGTGCTATGTTCGGACGCGCGAGCGGGCGTTCCATCTGCCTGCCTGCGCCGTCGAGGTGGTCGATATGCTCGGCGCGGGCGACTGCTTCACGGCGGGCTGGCTCGCAGGATTAGCGCTGGGCTGGGATTTGCATCGCACGGCGCGTCTGGCAAACGCCGTCGGCGCGCTCGGCGTGTCTGCGCTCGGCGCAACGACAGGCGTGCGCACCCTCGCCGAAACGCTCGAATTCATGGAGCGTCAGTGCCCCGATTCCTAACGACGCCCATCAACGCGCCCAAGAAGAACGCCTGCGCGGAGAAGTATATCCACAGTAGCAGCGCGACGAGCGAGCCTGCCGAACCGTACAGCGTGGCGACGCTGGAGTGCGTCAGGTAGAGGCTAATCAGCGAGCGCATCCCCAGCAGCAGGAGCGTGCAGACCACCGCGCCCAACAGTGCGTCGCGGAAGCGCGGGCGCACTGCGGGCAACAGCCAATACAGCAGCGCGTTGCCCAGCGTCAGTAAGGCGGGCAGCAGCGAACGGTTGAGCGCCCAGCCGAGCCAGTAGACGCCGGGCAAATCGTCGGGCAGACGCGCGCGCGCCGCACCCAGCGCCACCTCCACAATCGCGCTCATCAACAGCAACGCCGATAGCACCAGCACGCCTAACGCCCCAATCAGGCGTGTAATCAGCCAGTGTTTCACGCCGCTCTCCGAATGGGGCGGCGCGTCCCACAGCGCATCCAGCGAGGCTTTGAGGCTTTGCATCAGTCCCGACGCCCCCGCTAACGCCAGCAGCAACCCTGTCAGCGTCGCGCCCGCGCCCGAACCCTGCAAGATAGTGCGCTGTATCAGCTGCTCGAACCCGCGCGCCGCGCCCTCGCCCACCCCACGCCGGACCGCCGACAACAACTGCGCCGCCACCTGCTCGCTGCCCAAAAAGTAGCCTGCTACGCCCGTCAACGCCAACAGCAACGGCGCGAGCGTCAACATACTGAAGAACGCCAACGCCGCCGCATGACGCGGAACCGCGTGCCGCGACCAAAGCTCCACCACCTGGACAATCAAATAGTAGGTCGCTCTCACCGCGAGTCGGATACGGACTGTGCGCTCGGACGCGCTGTGGGTATCCATACTTTGCCGACCGCCTTCATCTTGCCCTGCTCGCTCACCACCTCGTCCACATGCAAGCCGTCGTATAACCCCAAGTCGCGCTCGATGTCGATGATTGGGTTCAGGAACTGTCGCAGCAGGTTCGCCGATTGCGGAGGTAGGTTCGCGCCCTCAATCTCTATCTGCACTTCGGCGAGGTCCAAGTAGCGTCCTTCGCGTGGGGCAAGCTTGCCAACCGCACGGAACCGCACTTCGTTACTGAGTAGCACCATCACTCCCGCCACGACGGTTCGCTCGGGCGTGATTTCCACCTCCACGCGGCGGATGTAGGGCGCGTATTTGCGGAAGATGTACGCCGCGAGGTCGGTTTCGTTCACCACAATCTCGCACGCGCCGACTCCAGTCGCGCTGAGTCGGAAGATTCGCTTGGATAGGGCGAGCGATTTGTCGTAAGCGATGTTCGGAATGGCGGCGGCGGCGGTCTCGGCGCGCAGCCCGCGCAGGTTCACATTCTCCATCAGCAGGATGAACTGCTTAATCAGCCCTGATTGAGGGCGTTCTGGCTCCAGCGTGAAGGGCAGCCCGTCCAGCGTGAAGTTTTGGGCGTATACGGTGAGCGATTTCAGCTGTCCCTTCGCGACGCCGCCGTAGTCGGGTTCGATTTTGACGCGGATGTTGCCCCCGCCGATGCGCTGATGGATTTCACGGGCGGCGCTTTTTTCGATTTCGCGCAGTGCGCTGCGCCCCAGCGTCAGCGCAATCGCCAGCACCGCCAGCCACTCGCGCCTCAACGCTGCGCCTCCAGTCGCGCCAGTTCCTTGCGGATGTCCTCGTCGCGCGGGAAGTTCTCCTGCATCAGGCGCAGGAGCTCGATGGCGCGGAACCGTTGACCCGCCATCTCCAGATAGCGCGCGAGTTTCAGCCCGGTGGAGATTTCGTCGGGCGTCGCCTGATACAACGCCTGCAACGCGAGGATGGCGTCCACCGTCGAGCCGTACTGCTCGGCGTGCATCACCCAAGTGCGGAGCAGATGGATGTCTTTGGGGTTGAGCCGCGCCAGTCGCGCGTAGACGCTCAGCATCTCCTGCCGCCGCTCCAACGCGCTCAGCAAGCTCAGCTGCAGGTTCAACAGGGTCGTATCGTCGGGGCGCGTTTGGAGACGGCGTTGCACCAGCGCGAGCGCATCGGCGGTCTTGCCCTCGCGTTGGAGCATCTGCACATAGGTCTTCAGGGCTTCCTCGCCGGGCGTATCGCGCTGGGCGAGCTCTTCGATGAGCGCGCGGTACTGCGTCTGGCGTCCCAGCGCAGCGGCAACGCGCTCCAGCGCGGGGTACAAGCTGAGGTCGTCGGGGTTCACGCGCAGCCCCCGCACCAAAGTCTCATACGCCGCCTCGTCTTGACCCTGTTGCGATTGGATCTGCGCGATGTGGTAGAGCGTCCAAGTATCGTTCGGCTCCAGTTGGTGCGCGCGTTGGTAGGCGTTCAGGGCGTCGTTGGGGCGTTGGAGCGTCTCGTAAATCACGCCCAGCAGCCGATGGAGTTGGGGGTTATTCGGCTCTCGCTGGATTTCCGCTTGGACCAGCGCGACCGCCTCCTCGCCCTTACCTTCCTGAAACATCTGGCTCGCCAGGACTGGCAGGAACCGCCCG
>JARJMV020000131.1 GCA_029335935.2 bacterium | reverse complement strand
ATGTCGTCGGCGTCTACCTCTTCCTTGAGCAGCTGCATCTCTTTCTGCACTTGCGCGAGCTGCTCTTGGAGCTGCTGGAGCCGTTTTTGCAGTTCGAGCAGCACGCCGTAGCGCAGTTCGGCGGCGCGTGCGAAGTCGCCCGCGCGTTCCGCCTGCTGCTCTTCGAACTTGGTCTGCTCGATGCGCTCTTTGGTCTCGCGGATTTGGGTGATGAGCTCTTTCTCGCGCTGCCAGTGGGCGACGAGTCGGCTCTTTTCTTCGTTCAGTGCAGCGAGTTCGCGCTCCAGTCGCGCGATTTGCTCTTGGGCTTGGGGGTTCTCTTCCTCGCGGCGCAACGCCTCGCGCTCGATCTCCAGTTGGCGGATTTTGCGGTCGATCTCGTCGATTTCGGTGGGCATCGAGTCGATCTCCATGCGCAGTTTGGCAGCGGCTTCGTCGATGAGGTCGATGGCTTTATCGGGCAGGAATCGGTCGGTGATGTAGCGCGAGGAGAGTTTCGCGGCGGCGACGATGGCGCTGTCGCTGATGCGCACGCCGTGATGCACCTCGTAGCGCTCTTTCAGTCCGCGCAGGATGGCGATGGTATCCTCCACGCTGGGTTCGCCGACATACACGGGCTGGAATCGTCGCTCCAGCGCGGGGTCTTTCTCGATATGTTTGCGGTACTCGTCGAGGGTGGTCGCGCCGATGGTGCGCAGTTCGCCCCGGGCGAGCAGGGGCTTGAGCATGTTGGCGGCGTCCATCGCGCCTTCCGCGGCGCCCGCGCCGACCAGCGTGTGGATCTCATCGATGAACAGGATAATCTGCCCCTCCGCGCTGGAG
This sequence comes from bacterium, assembly GCA_029335935.2. Lineage (GTDB taxonomy): Bacteria > Armatimonadota > Fimbriimonadia > Fimbriimonadales > GBS-DC > GBS-DC. The sequence continues at coordinate 3,815 of JARJMV020000131.1, read as the reverse complement.
ACCTCCTTCAGCACGGCTTTCAGTCGCTCTTCGAACTCGCCGCGATACTTCGCGCCCGCAATCAACGCGCCAAGATCGAGTTGCACGACGCGCTTATCTTTGAGGGTGTCGGGCACATCGCCCGTAGCGATGCGTTGCGCCAGCCCTTCCACGATGGCGGTCTTACCGACGCCCGGCTCGCCGATAAGCACAGGGTTGTTCTTGGTGCGCCGCGACAGCACATGGATGACGCGCCGGATCTCCTCGTCGCGCCCAATCACAGGGTCGAGTTTGCCCTGTCGCGCGAGCAGGGTCAGGTCGCGCCCGTATTTCTCCAACGCCTGATATTTCTCTTCGGGGTTCTGGTCGGTGATGCGCTGCCCGCCTCGGATCTCCTGAAGAGCCTTCAGAATGGCATCGCGCGAGACGCCCTGCAAGCGCAAAGCGCGCCCCGCCTCGCCCGATGTGTCGGCGGCTAAGCCCAGCAACAGGTGTTCTGTGCTGACATATTCGTCTTTGAGGCGCATCGCCTCGTCGAAGGCGGCATCGAATACGGCTTTCAGTCGCTGGGTAATCTGCGCGCCGACGGTGGACGCGCCCGACACCTGCGGACGCCGCTGCAAATCCTGCTCGATTGCCGTCTCGAGGGTGCGCGGCACAACGCCCAGTTTCTGCAGCAGCGACGGCACAACGCCCCCCTCCTGCCTGAGCAACGCGAGCAACAGGTGTTCGCTATCGATAGCAGGGTGGCGATACTGCTCGGCGAGCTGTTGCGCCTCCTGTACCGCTTCCTGCGCCTTAATCGTCAGTTTGTCAAATCGCATGGTGTTCCCTCCAAGTTGAGTATGGTACTATCAAGTTGATTGCTATGCATAGTATAATACCCCATTAGGTGGTTGGAAGTTCCTGCTAAGTCTCCAAGTGGCTCCCCTCCTGTTGTCCAAGCACTGTTCGTCGGCGGGGACGCCGACGCTACGACGCCGAGCAGGGCGTCGCACTGAGGGTGGCGCCGACGCTGCCTTGTTTGAGGTATAATCAGCACGAACGCTATTGCAATCGCTACGGCGCTGGAAGGCAAATGGACCGATGCAAGTGAGCATCCTGCGCATTCTTCTGTATCAGACAGCTCGTGTGTTTGTCAACGGTCTGCGTCGCGCGTTCGGCAACCCCGTGCGCGCGCTGCTGACGATAGCCGTCGTGGGTTTCATCGTGTGTGGGTGGGGACTGGCGTTGGTGGGGTCTTTGCTGGAGCCGCCCCGCTCAGAGAACTTGCCGAACCTCCTGAAGCCCGAACAGATAGCGGCGCGCTCGCTGGTTGCTGTGCTGATTGTTCACTGGTTCTATGTCGTGTTCACAGTGGTTCCTTCAGTGTTTCGCCCGCCGCAGATTTTGATTCAGGAGAGCGATGTGCATTACCTGTTCACAACGCCGCTGAAGCCCCTCACGCTCTTTCGGGGAATTATCCTGATTCGGGGGTTATTGGGCGCGTTCTTCCTGATGGTGATTCTGGTGTTATACTGGCTGTTGTTTGGCGGCGCGAACTTGCGCTTGCTGATGGCGACTCAGGAGCAGACGGTGAGCGTGTGGGCGATTGGGGTCTATCCCCTGCTGTATCTGTTGGTGTTCACGGCGTCGATATTGGGCAGCGTGGCGATAGAAGCGATGGAGTTGGAGGGTCGCGCGCGGCGTCGGGTATGGGCGTGGATACTGATTGGCTGGGCGGCTGTGAGCGTGCTGTTGGTGGGCGTTCGGCTGTGGCAGTTGTCGTACTCGTCGCGTTCCATCACGAGGGAGTTGGTCGCGCAGGCGTTGGATTGGACGCCCGCGTATGTGTGGCTGCTGCCCGTGCGCGGCTTGGCGGACGCCGCGCTGGTGCTTTACAACGGCTTCACGCCCGCGATAGGGTTCAGCGTGGTTTTTTGGTTGGTGGGCGTGGGTTGGGGCAACGCGATGCTGGCTCGCTATCAGACGCGCCTATACGAGGTGGGCGCGTCGTTGGCGCGCAAGGGCGCACAGGCGCGGGCAGTGCAGCGCGACCCGTACCGCGTGTTTCTGGAGCGTAAAGCGGCGCGCGCGGCGAGCAAGCCCGTGCGCACGCTCCGCTGGCTGGAACGGTGGACGCCGCGCGGTTCCCTCGCGCTCGTGTGGCGCGACCTGCTCATCACTTGGCGTGCGAGCGGCTGGGGCAACCTCATCCTTATCGGGATACTGGCGATACTGCCCCCTGCACTGATGCTCTTGATTCAAACCGTCGCGAACCCCGAGCGCGACCTTCGCCTCGCGTTGCGCCTCGCGTATGTGCTGGCGCAGTCGCTGGCGGTCTTCTTTATCGCTTTCGGCGCGTACTATGGCATGACCGATATGTTGCGCCGTGTGGAGTGGCAGAAGCCGTTGCCTTTCGCGCCGCGCACTGTGGTGATTGTCGAGTCGCTGCCGACAGCCACGCTGTTCGCCCTTTCGCAGATGTTGAGCGTGCTGCTCGCGAGCCTGTTAGCCCCCCACGATTGGCTGTTCTGGCTGGGCAGCAGCTTGGTGGCAATCTCGTGGGCAATCGTGCTGCAGATGGCGATGCTCTGGATTGCGCTGGTGAACCCCGACCCGACCGACTACACGCAACGGCTGCTGACAGGCGTGCTGATGGTTCCGGCGCTGTTTCTCAGCGGCGCGCCGGGGCTGGGCGTGTGGGTGCTGGGCGTCCTGTTCGAGTGGAACCTATGGCTGGCGGCAGGCATCGCGTTCGGCGCGAACCTGTTCGTGAGCATGGTTCTGACGGCTATCAACAGCGAGTTGTATGAGGGGTTCAGCCCTGTGGATTAGGGCGCAGTTCCGCCTCAAGAGCGTTCAGGCGTGCGCCGTAGTCGGGCGTGTCCAGCCCCTCCAGCCACATAATCAGCGCGTCTTCCACATTATCATAATACTTCGCACGCACGGCGACGGGTCGGAAGCCGAACTTCTCGTAGAGTTTTTGCGCGGGCGTATTGCTGATTCGCACTTCGAGGGTCGCTTTCACGCACCTGCGCTCGCGCGCGATGCAGAGCAGCCGATGGAGCAGTCGCTTGGCGAGGTTGCGCCCCCGATATTCGGGCAGCACGGCGACATTGGTAATGTGCGCCTCATCGATAATCAGCCACATACCCGCGTAGGCGACGAGTTTGCCGTTCACGCGCAGGTTCAGGTAGAGCGCGGACGGATTGCGCAGGTCGCTTCGGAACGACTCTTCCGACCAGCCAGGCGCGAACACGGCCCGTTCGATGCGCATCACTTCGGGCAGGTGCGCCTCGGTCATGCGTTCGATGGTTAGCGTCTCGCCCTCGCTAATCATGGATTCCGCACAGCTGCTTGTAGACTCGGATGACTTTGCGCACATAGTTTTGCGTTTCGCGGTAGGGGGGCACGCCGCCGTGTTTGCGCACGGCGCCTGAGCCTGCGTTATACGCCGCCAGCGCGAGGATGACATGCTCCCAGCCGTTCGGGTCGCCCGCCTGCGCCCAATACTTCTCCAAGTGCCCGCGCACCAGCTTGACCGTGCCGTGCAGGTTCTGGATGGGGTCGTAGGGGTCTACCACACCCAGTCCGCGCGCGGTGCCGGGCATCAGCTGTCCGAGACCTGCCGCGCCCTTGCGCGAGGTCGCGTCGGGGTTGAATCCCGATTCCACCAGCACAATCGCCACGATGAAGCGCGGGTCGACGCCGTAGTGTGCGCTGAAGCGCAGGATAGCCCATGCGATTTGGTTCGCCTGCTCTTGCGAGAGGCGCGGGTTGCGGCTGCGAATGAAGTGTGCATATTCGGGCAAATAGAGGTGCAGGTTCGCGCGGAAGGCGTCCCAATCGGGGGC
>JARJMV020000185.1 GCA_029335935.2 bacterium | reverse complement strand
TTCCTAGATAGCCTCTAAAGTGTACACAGTCAGAGGTTAGAACAGGTCACAAGAGACCGTTATCGGGAACACTTTTTGAGTTCGCACGGTGTGTCGGCGTGTCGTGGTGCGACGCCATTCGTGGCGTCGTAGCGTCGGCGTCCCCGGCGACGAGTGCGCTTGGGCAGGAAGGTCCGAGCGACTCCTAAGGGTTCGCTCTGTGTGGGGAAACCGAAGGATGGGGTGGAAACAGGTAAAATCTGCTCATGAGGTGGTACATTCTCGGCGAGCGCGAGCGGCAGCGTTCGGGGCAGTTCGTGGCGGTGGCGGCGGCGCACGACGACCTGACCGCAACGCTTGTGCGGGACTACCTGCGCGAGCGAGGCATCGGTGCGTCGTTTCCCACTCCAACCCATATCTTTTATGTGTCCAATCCGACACGCATCTGGGTGCATGCCGACGATGAGGAGCAGGCGATTGGTTTGTTACAGGAGTTGCAGGCGGAGTGGCGCGGGGTGTAGATGGCAGTTGCGGTGATAGGCGCAGGTTCGTGGGGCACTGCGCTGGCGTGGTTGCTCGGTCAGAAAGGCTACTCGGTGTGGCTATGGGGGCGCGACGCGCAGCAAATTAATCGGATTGCCCGCGAGCGCGTGAATCGCCGCTACCTGCCTGAAGCGCGCTTGCCCGACTCTGTACGCCCCACCGCCGAGACTGCGCCGCTACAGGCTTGCGCCGTGTGGGTGTTGGCGGTTCCATCGGGCGCACTGCGTGCGACTCTCGCCCTGCGCCCGCCGCCCGATGCCGCGCTGGTCATCGCCGCCAAGGGGCTGGAGCCAAACACAGGCAAACTGCTGACGCAGGTGGTATGTGAAACCCTGCCCGACAGTGAGTCGCGCACGGTTGCGCTATCGGGACCCAATCTGGCGGTGGAGTTGGTGCGCGGCGCGCCCACTGCGACGGTCGCCGCCTCACGCAATCTCGCCTGCGCCGAACAAATCCAAGAACTCCTGATGACCCCGCCCACCCTGCGCGTCTACACCAACGACGATGTGGTAGGCGTGGAGCTGGGCGGCGCGTTGAAGAATGTATATGCGATAGGGGCAGGCATCAGCGACGGCATGGGCTTCGGCGACAACACGAAGGCGACGCTGCTCACGCGCGGCTTAGCCGAGATGATGCGGTTCGGCGCGGCGATGGGCGCACGTCCCGAAACTTTCATGGGATTGACGGGCGTGGGCGACCTGTTCGCAACTGCTGTGAGCAAGCTCAGTCGCAACTATCGGCTGGGCAGGGCGGTCGCGGAGGGTAAGACAGCTGAGCGCGCTCTGGCAGAGCTGGGGCAAGTGGCGGAGGGTTACCCCACGGCGCTGGTCGCGCAGTCGCTCGCGGCGCAACTCGGCGTGGAGATGCCCCTGCTGAACGCTATCGCTTCCATCCTGCGCGGCGAGCGCGCCCTGCACGACGCGCTCCAAAGCCTCATGACACGCCCCCCAAAAGGCGAGCGCGAGTTCGAAGTGCGCGCCCTATAGCCTACCAACTTACTGGCACAATCTTGCGACCGCTGTAGGTATCCACCAGCAACTGCTGATGCTTACGCCCATACTCGTGCAAGCGACGCACGATGTCTACATCCTGCATGCAGTAGCGTGCGACTTGGTCAATTAGCCCCTGTCGGAACCACTGCACCGCCTGCACGCCGTCGCCGCCTTTAGATACGCCCAGAGTCGCATTCGCACAGTTCTCCAACTTCACCCGATGCCCCAGTTGACTCTGGATTTCACGCATAATATCAAGGCTGGGCAGTTGCTGCAAATCGCGCGTGGTGTACGGGCGCAACACTGTGTAATCGAAATGCAAGATGTTGAACCCCACCACCAAGTCGGCGTGTACGAGCTCGTCAATCAGCGCGTTCACATTCTTTTCCGTGTAATACTCGAAGCCGCCTCGCGCCGTGCTGTAGGTCACTGCCACTGCCAGCCCCATGCGGTCAATATAGTCCCAACCGCCCACCTCGTCCGCTAAGCGTTGCGTCTCCACATCAAAGTAGACAATGTTCATCGTTCCCTCCTTCAGTGCTGACTATTATACCAGTGCTTGTTAGCCAATTGCGACTTTTCGAGGCAATCGCAGCCCGTGGTAGGTGTCAAATACCAACAAAAACGCGCCTTGAACGACCACCGCCCAGCCGAAGGCGTTCAGCATCCGATTCGTAGGCGCCCACAGTATCAGCCCGACGCCGACCAGTATGTACACGCCATCCAGCGCGGCGTTAATCCACAGCAGGCGCACCAGTTGGCGCATCCAGCTGCGCACAGTGTCGGTGTCCGCCTGCTGCTGCGCCTTTTTTTGCACGCCTCGCAGTGCGAACAGGGCTATCAGCGCGTTGATTACTGCCCACGCCGCCGTCATGCCGCCGAACGAGCGCACCCATTCGCGCGTGGAGAACCACATCGGCGCAGCGACGCCCAGGTTCAACCCCGCCCAAAATAGCAGCTGGTACATCATCCGCCGCTGATACACAAGAAACTCCATCGAATAGGTTATACCGCATCGCGTTCAGGCAACAATCGGGATATAATAGGAATATGTGGACCGGTATTAGAGATCGGTCGGTGTTTGCGCTGATGAGCGCGTTTGCTTTGGTCGGTATCTGAGGTGCGCAGTCGTTGACTTGGTTGTGCGTCTTATCTGCTGTGTCTTACTAAGGATTGTCATCGTCCGTCTCAGAG
>JARJMV020000126.1 GCA_029335935.2 bacterium | reverse complement strand
GGCGACGGTTGGGAGCTGCGTCCGCGTGGCGGCGACGGTGTGCAACTGCGCGTGGGCGGCGTCCTGCTGAGCCGTGGCTCGATGGTGCAGATTGCCGCGCCCGATTGGAGTCAGGGATACTACAGTTCGCGGAGCGCGCCGCCCACGCCTACGCTGCAAGACGGCGCACTGGTGCTACGCCATCCCCTGCCGTCCGAGCAGGGCACAATCACCGAGACCCTGCGCAAACTTGCTCCGAACCGATTCGAATGGCAACTGGAGGTAGAATGGCGCGCCACCGCGCCTGCAATCGTGGAGTGGTGTGTGGGGTTATGGAACGCCGAGTACCTGCTGGGCGCGACGCTGGCAGGCGACGGGCGACTCGCCGCCTCGCAACTCAACCGCCAGCCCCAAACGCGCGACGACGATGTGCTGTTTTATGGCGATCGGTTCGAAATGCGCAGTCGCATTGCAGATATAGAACTTTTGCTTGAGAACTTACACATTTTGGACGGGCGCGGGGGCAATCGTTTGTGGTCGCGCGAGGTCCCAACGCTGTGGTCGGGGATACTCAGGCTTGAATTGTCGCCGAACGAGCGCGTACAGATGACCCTACAGGGGCGCATCCAGCCGAACCCGCTGCTGGCACAAGCCGCGCCCCTACAGCTGGATGCGCCTGTCCGACCAGTGCCCGATTTCTGGTCGCCCCATCCGCAAGAGCCTGAGCTTATCCCGCCGCCGAAGGTAATACAACGCCTCACAGACGCGCCGTTCCGATTGCCTGCCGACCGCACTGCAACGATTCTGATCGAGGCCGACTCGCTCCGCCCTGCCGCACGCGCGTTGGAGCAGGAGTTGCAGCGCTACGGCGTCCGCGCCGCCGTGCGCACAGGTTCGCCACAACCGAACACGATATTCATCGGGAGCAGCCCCACCCTCCAACGCCGATACCCCGTGCCCGACCAGCAGGGCGCGTATCATCTGCAGGTCAGCGCGGAAGGCGTCGTTATTATCGGGCAGTCGCCTGAAGGCGCGTTCCACGGCGTGCAGACCCTCATCCAACTGCTTCAACCCACCGTCGGCGCGTTGCAGGTTGCGCCCGTGCGCATTACCGACTACCCCCACCTCAAGTGGCGCGGCGTCCACCTGTTCGGCAGCACCCAGCCGGGCTTTCTACCGCGCCTGATTGAGAATGTCATCGCGCACGCAAAGTTCAATCACTTGGTGATAGAGTGCGGCTACGGTCAGTGGGAGACCATCCGCGACGCTTGGGTGGACATCTCCGCGCCCAAGAGCCTGCTGCGAGAGGCGGTACAAGCTTCACGCCACAACCATATTGAGCCGATACCGCTGCTCCAGTCGCTGGGGCATATGTCTTGGATGTTCCGCAACGACGCCTACAAAGAGCTGGCGGAAGACCCCGAAACGCCGTGGGCGATTGCGCCGCGCAACCCTGCCACGCGCCCGTTCCTACAACGCCTCTACGATGAAGTGTTTGAACTCTTCCAGCCGCGCGATTTCCATGCAGGGTTGGATGAGATCACCATTCGCGGGCGGTTCCCCCACCGCCCTGAGTCGCAGGGGGCGACGGTCGCGGAGCTGTTCACCGAGCATACGGAGTGGGTTCATCGTGAGCTCAAGCGTCGGGGGGTGCGTAAGATGCTGATGTGGGGCGATGTGCTCTTGGCGCGCGGTGAAGCCAACGACGGCGGCGCACACGCCCAAAGCCCTCAAGAAGCGCGATTCGTGCGCGAACGGCTCAGCAAGCTTGAAGATTTGGTCCTTTGCGACTGGCACTACACCCCTGCCGAACCTGAACAGTATATTAGCCTCCCGACGCTCCAACGCGCGGGCTTCAACGAGATTATCGCGACCACTTGGTACACCCCCCAAAACATCGCGACTTTCGCGAAGGCGGCGCGACTGCGACGCATCACGGGGCTACTCCAAAGCACCTGGGCAGGCTACAGCCTCAACGAACGCACCCTGCAGGGCGTCGAGATACGTCAGTTCGTCGCCTACCTCATCGCAGGCGCATATGCCTGGGATACCGACCTGCCCACGCCTGACAAACTGCCCTACGACTTCGAACGGCTCTTTATCGAACGCTACTTCCGCGAACCTATCGCCTTGCAACCTCAATCGGGCTTTGTGGTAGACCTCACACAAGCCTATAATTGCGACCTTGCGCAGTGGAGCGCGCTCTTTCTGAAGTTGTCTGCGGACGATGGGCGTCTTGGCGGCTACCGCTTCGCGCGGCGGGGCACGCAAGGGCTGATGCTGGCCAGTTATCTTGCGCCGACCAGTTTGCCTCAATCGGTGAAATTGCCCATGAATCGCCCCGTGCGCACGCTCTACCTGCTCCACACCTGTGGTTGGCAGACCGAGCAAGGCAATCAGGTGGGACGCCTCGTGATTGAATACGCCGACGGGTCGCAAGTCACGCAACCCATCGTATACGGTCTGCACCTACGCGCTTGGAACGACCCCCTCTACGCCTTAGAAGGGCGACCGCTCTGGCGCGCGCGCAACGAACAGGGTGAACTCGCAACTCTGCGCCTCTGGCAGTGGCGCAACCCGCACCCCGCCAAGACCGTCCGCGCCGTGCGGTGCATCGCCGATGACCCCGTTGCTGGCTGGACGATTGTGGGCATCGCAGGCGAATAGGGAACCCCCTGTATTTTCTAAGGGCGCACGCCGAAAATTCCCTATGGCATGCGCATTCTGGTGGTGGATGACGAGCCGACGGTGCAGCTCCTGCTCAGGCAGACGCTCGAAGAAGCAGGGCATGTCGTAGATGTTGCGGCGAACGGCGCCGACGCGCTCGAACGGCTGTGCACACACGCTTACGACCTGCTATTTACCGATGTGCATATGCCCTATCTAAGCGGTATCGATCTCGTGCGCGCCGTTCGCCAAAGCCGCCCACGCATGCCCATCGTCGGGATGGATAGCTATCCCGACCGGTTCGCGGCGAGCGATGTCGGCGCGGACGCGTTCGCCCTGTTAGCGTAGCCGTTCGACGTGAGTGAGGTGGGCCGCGGGCTCCAGGCTGCCGAGTGGAGGCGGGGGCGGGGGGGTCGGGGGGGGGGGCGGGGGGGGTGGGGGGGGGGGGGGGGGGGCGGGGGGGGGGGGGGGT
>JARJMV020000097.1 GCA_029335935.2 bacterium | reverse complement strand
AGTAGGCGCGGTCGGCAGCGGAGAGCGATTTCGAGCCGCGCAGCGCACTCTCGATCTGCTTGAAACGCTGGTCGGCGTCCAGCTGCGCGTGCATCTGCTCGGCGATGAGGCGATACGCCTCGTAAGCGTTGTTCGGCGGGTCCTCACGCGTGGGGATTTCTATCTTGGGCGTGCGAAATAGCCACGCTGTCACTCCTAAGCACGCAATCACCGAGAGTGACACGAACGCGCCACAACCGATAAGGAGCCACTTGCGCATGCTTTGCCTCCTGTGATTATAGTACCCCCCTGTTGGCGGGTATACTCCGTTTGATGGCGGAGTGCGTGATTGGCGTGGATTTGGGCGGTACGAATGTTCGCGCGGCGGCGGTGGGGCGTTCGGGTGAGTTGCTGACGCCCCCTGTGCAGCGTCCGTCGCGCGGGCAGGAGGGTTTCCAAGCGACTCTGGAGCAGATAGCGGCGACCGTTCAGGAGGCGGCGACGGGCATGCAGCCGTTGCATATAGGCGTCGCTGCGCCTGGGCATATCGACTCTGCGCGGGGCGTGGTGCGCTGGGCGCCGAACTTGGGTCAGTGGCGCGATGGGCTTTTCGAGGGCTGGCGGGAGGCGCCGCTGGCAGATGCGCTGCGGGCGCGCCTGAACCTGCCGGTGGCGGTGGGCAACGATGCCAACTTGGCGGCGCTGGGCGAGTACCACTACGGCGTCGGGCGCGGACAGGCGAACGGCTTGGTGATGATTACGCTGGGCACGGGCATCGGCGGCGGTGTGGTGCTGACCCGTCGCCAAGTGCAGGGCGACGCCGACTGGGATGGCGGCGTGGTACTCGTCGGCGCCAGTGGCGGCGCGGGCGAGCTGGGGCACACCATCATCAACTTTGCGGGACCGCGCTGTGGCTGCGGCGCACGCGGCTGTATCGAAGCCTACGCCCAACGCGACGCTGTGGTCGAACTGGCGCGCGAGGCGATGCGACGCAACCCCGACAGCCTGCTCCACAGGCTCACCTCAGGCGACCCGGCGCAACTCACCCCTGCGATAGTGAGCCAAGCCGCCGATCAGGGTGACGCCACCGCCCTCGCCGTCTGGCAGCAGGTGGGTGTCTACCTGGGCGTCGCGATAGCCAACTTCATCCACATCTTCAACCCCGAAATCGTCGCCATAGGCGGGCAAATCGCCAAGGCAGGCGCGCCCCTGTTCGAAGCGATTGAGCGCACCGTGCGCGAATACGCAATCCCGACCCTGCTGCAAGACTGCCGTATCGTGCCCGCTGAACGCATCGAAGACGCAGGCATCCTCGGCGGCGCAGCGCTGGCATGGCAACTGCAGGGGGTGCGCCGATGAAACGACGCATGCACAAGCGCGTGGAGACCAAGCCCGACGGACGCAAAATCTACTATTACACTTTCGAGCCGAGCGAGCCGCCGTCCGCAGAGCCGCCGCCCCACGAAACGCCAAAACCCGCGCCCGAAAACGGCAGGAATCCCCACCCACAGCAGGAAACTTAAAACTTCTACCGAATCGCCCCAGTGGCTGGGGCACGGAAGCAACAGGGAGGTTCACACATGCGTTATCAACTGAAAGATATGCCGCTCTCCACCGCGCTGCTGGTGGTCGTCACGCTCTTCGTGCTGGCGGGCAGCGTGCATCATGTGGCGTATACTTTTAGCACTTTGGAAGGGGGCGACCTCTTCTGGGGCTATGTGCAGGCGTTAGGCATCGATTTGGGCATCTTGGGGCTGGCGTACGGCATCCAGCTGCGCAAGCGGCAGGGACGCCCGACCCTGCCCCTCTGGAGCGTGCTGATACTGGTGACCTTTATCAGCGCGTATGCGAACTATCTGTATGGCATCGTGCATCAACAGCCACTGCAGCCCCACAGCACCTTCGACCAGATGGTGGTGTTTTTGCGTCCGTTCCTGCTGTCGGTTACTTTGCCGATAATCATGTTCGCGCTGATTGAAATCATTGGCGAGGATCGGAACTACGCGCTGCGCGTGCAATCGCAGCAGTCGCCTGCGCCTGAGCCGTCGTTGGAGACACACGCGCCCGTTGCGCCTGCGATTGCCGATTCGGAGCCTGCGCCTGTGTACGCCGTCGCCCGCATCGAGGAGCGCAACGGCTCCTCCAAAGAGGCGACGATAGAGCAGCTGCTGCGGATACTGTACGAGAACCCCAGCCTCTCACGCACTAAGCTCGCCGAACGGCTCGGCTGCTCGCGCCAAACGCTCTATAACTATCTCCAAGAGTTGGAATCGCGCGGCTACATCCGACGCGCTGGCAACGGCTACGAGACCGTCGTGACCCCGCTGCCCCGCAACGGCGCACGCAACGGAACACGCAGTTATGCCAGTTTTCGGGAGACACGCGATTCGACTTGACAAGTGCGTCCCGCCAGCGGGTATAATCTTCACAGCACCAAAGGAGGTCTATGCCGATGGACTACAAGCTAACAGAGCGTGAGCGGAACATTCTGCATCTCTTCGCGCAAGGACAGGAGTCCGAAGCGATTGCCCAGCAGTTGGGGATTACCACGGAACAGGTCGAACAAGCCTCGCTGAATGTCCTCTATAAGCTCTTTGGCAGCTCGCTCAACCACACCCTCGACGCCGCAGCCCCCGCCGAAGAGCGCGAACTCGTCGGAGTGTAAGAAGGTAAATACGCTGTACCCTGTCGCGAGACGCCCCTGAGTGTTTCAGGGGCGTTCTCTCCTTATTTAAAGTAGACGATTTGGCGTTGCGCCATTTCGTTGGATGGGTCGCGTCGCAGTACCTCCTCCAGCTCGCGTTTCGCTTCAGGTTCATAGCCGAGCATCGAGTAGGTGAGTGCTAGGTCTAATCGAGGCTGGATGGGTTCGGGGTTGAGGGGGAGCGTTGTTTCCAGCTCTTGGATGGTCTCGTCATATATTCCCGTGATGCAATACACCAATCCC
>JARJMV020000096.1 GCA_029335935.2 bacterium | reverse complement strand
CCCTCCACGAACACCAGCAGCGGACGCGCCTGCTTCAGCGACACAAACACCTCCGGTTCACGGAGCCGCTTGCTGAGTTGCGTGCGCAGCGTCTCGCTGAGCTGGTTCAGCGTCAATCCGCGCACGGTCAGCTCACCCACGCCGGGAAACACCACGCACCCGCTGGGCGGCACGGTGAACTCGCCGCTGAACTGCTCATGGCGCAGCACCGTGACCCTCAGCACATCGCCCGTGTCCAGCGTGTAGTCGTCGGGTTGTGCGACGCCTATGGTCATCAGAAGCGCGGTTATGCCCAGCGCAGTCAGCACCCATTTCATCATCGTGGCTCCTCCACCAGAATCACGCCCACCAGTCGGTCGCCTGTTTGCGCGAGCATATGCAGGGTGGGTTCGTCCAGCACATAGCCTTTAGGTGCAACCAAGATGAGCCGTTCGGCAGGGTGTATTGCGGGGGCGTCGGGCGCGGCGGTGTAGATGTGCAGTGCGCCGTTGGTGTAAGCGGGCGCAGGCAAGTTCGTTGTGTCAGCTTCGGCTTCCGAAACTTGGAGCATTTCGGCAACCTGTTGGGCAATCGGGCGCACTTGGTGGGTCAGTGGCAGCGCGAGCGCACGATGCCAGCTTTCGCCGCCCCCCAGCGCACGCAGTTGCCACGCGATGAGTTGCGCCGCAGCAGGGTTCAGCGCGCCGCGAGTCTCCGCCAGCACTGGCGCGTTCAGCAATCGCTCCACCTCCCAGCGGTCGCTGAGTTGGCGTTTGCGCCACGCCGCCATCAGCGCGCCCAGCATGCCCAGCATCAGCCCCAGCACGGTGCCCAACCCCATCGTCAACACGGGGCGGGGAAAGACGGGGCGGTCGGGCACGGCAGGCGGCTGCATCAGCACAGGCGACACTTTGCCGATAAGCTGTTGTGCGCGCGCCTGCTCGTAGGCACGCACCTTCTCCGTCCAGATGGTGAGCGCCGCCTCGTACTGACGCTTCAGGTCGGCATACTCCGCCATCAGGTCGGGCGTGCGTCGGAACAGCCGTTCGAACTCCGCTTGCTGACGCTGGAGTATCGCGAGGGTCGCCCGCGACGCCTGCAACTCGCTCTCTGCGGTCAGCAGCGCGCGCGTCAAATCGAGATAGAGGGGGTTCACGCTCTCTTGTTTGGCTAAAGTAAGGAACTGTTTATCGACGGCTTGGGCGAGCAGGTTCTCGCGTTCGCGCTGGGCTTGCGCGATTTGCTGCTCCACGATTTTCACTTCGGGCGCGTCGGGCTGGAACTCCTGCAGCAGCCCGCTCCGCTGGATTTCCAGCTCGGCGATTTTGGTGTTGAGTTGCTGCACTTCAGGCGGGACGGCGAGGTTGCGCATCGCTTCGTAGAACTTCGGCTCGCGCTGGAGCTGAGCGCGGAGCGCGGCGATTTGGCGTTCCAGCGCGACCTGACGCGCCTCCTGCTGACGCTGGCTCTCCAGCAGGTCGGCAAACTTTTCCACGCGCTTGCCCAGCTCGGCTTCGGGGGCGACCACACCCCGCGCCTTGAGAAACGCCGTAATCCGATCACTCGCTCGGCGCAGCTGAGCCTCTTGCGATTCCAGCTCCTTGCTCAGCTTTTCCACCAGCGTGGATGGGCTTTGTTCGTAGAGGGCGCGCACATAGCTGAGATAGGTCTCCACCCAAGTCTGGGCGAGGCGTTGTGCGCCTTCGGGGGTGCTGTCGCTCGCGGTGACCTCGATGAGGTTCGTGTTGCGCACGGCAGTGGCACGAAAACGCTTCTCGAAGTCGCGGTACGGCGCGTTGATGCCTGCCTGCTGCTGCACCTTTTCCAGCACGGGGCGCGCGAGCAGTATCTCGACTTGCGTGTTCAAATCGGGACTGCCTGCGCCAATGAGGCTGGCAAGCCCACCTGCGCCGGCGAGAGCAGTTCCTGTAGGCGACTCGACGAGCAGTTTCGCCTGCGCTTCGTAGCGTCTCTCGCTAAGGACGATAATAGCAACCGCCAGCATTGCGCCCAGCGCAACCCCTGCCGCAATCCACTGCCACTGGCTTCGCAGCGCGCGCCACAGCCACGGCAGCGCGATCGTGTCCCTTCGATCCTCCCAGCGTTCCATCGGTGCGAATTTTACCTGAACATCTCGCGCAGGCGCACGCCTAACCCTGGAGCGTCATTCGGCAGCACGCGCCCGTCAATCAGCTCCACGCCTGCAAAGGGGTCATCGATCAAGTTCAGGTGGCTATCTAAGTCGAGATGGTCTGCCAGCGGGGCAATCTGCGCTGCCGCGCTAATCGATAGACTGCTGTCGGAGTAGCAGCCGTACATCACCTGTAGTCCCAAGGCGCGGGCGGTATGCACCATTCGTATCGCCTCGCTGAGACCGCCACACTTCATCAGCTTGATGTTGATGCCATGCACGCGGTCGGCAAGTCGGACCACATCGCGTTTATCGAAGCAGCTCTCGTCCGCGAAGATGGGCAGGGGCGAATCTCGGTAGAGGGTGGGCAGGTTATCTTCCGCCCCGCGCGGGAGAGGTTGCTCCACATATTCCACGCCGCGCTCCGCGAGCCAGCGGCACATCGTCAGCGCGTCTTGCAGGCTCCAGCCGCCGTTCGCGTCCACGCGCAGCGCGACCCCCTGAGGCACTTCCTGCAGTATCGCCTCGAACATCGCCTGGTCTGCCTCGATGCCTGCTGGGTTGCCCAGTTTAATCTTGAGCGACTGGGCGTGCGTGAGTTCGAGCCAATCGCGCGTGCGCTGGCGGGCGACTTCGGGCGGGTTGATGCCGATAGTGACTGAAGTAGGCACTATCGGCTCGCGCGCCAGCCCCAACACGCGCCACACGGGCAACCCCGTGCGCTTGCCCACCCAATCCCACAGCGCCATATCGATCGCCGCGCGCGCGGCGGAACGCACGCCGTTCTCGATAAGCACCGCTTCAACCTTCTCGCGCTCCAGCGGGTTCAGCGGCGCGAGCAACGGCTCCGCTTTCTGGAGGTCGTTTTGAATCGCTTCTGTGCTTTGACGGAAGTCGCCGATGCCGAAGGGCGACGCCTC
>JARJMV020000086.1 GCA_029335935.2 bacterium | reverse complement strand
TGACGCGCGGCGCGCTGTTGTAAGACTTCGGGGATAACGCGCGGCGGCGTCGCAATCACGACCACATCGGCGTCGGCGCAAGCGTCCACAGAATCGACAGGTTGGTCAATCGCCCCCATCGCCAGCGCGCCCTGCACCGCGTCGGCGTCGATATCGTAGCCCCACACGGCGTCGCCGAGCGCAGCGTGCTGATACGCCAACCCCACCGACGCGCCGATGCCGCCCAAGCCAATCAGAGCCACTCGCCTACACTACCCTCGTCCGAGCCTCTGTAGAGAACGACCGCAAACTCGCCCTTGGGCGGTTTGGCCTGCCAGTGCGCAATCGCCTCGCTCAGCTTGCCCCGAAACACCTCTTCGAACTGCTTGGTCAGCTCGCGTCCGACGACCACCGTGCAGTCGCCGAGCGTGTCGTAAGCCGTCTGGAGCGTTTTGAGCAATCGGTGGGGCGACTCGTAGAACACAATCGGCGCGTCCTCGCCCTGCAGGCTTTCGAAAAACCTGCGTCGTGCGCCCTCTTTGCGCGGCGGGAAGCCCTCGAACCGAAACCGATGCGCGGGCAACCCTGCCACCGAGAGAATCGCCGTGGCTGCGCTTGCGCCTGGAATGGGGATTACGCGAATGCCCGCCCGATGCGCCGCCTCCACCAGCGCGCCGCCAGGGTCCGATATCCCAGGCGTGCCCGCGTCGGTCACCAGCGCGACCGACGCCCCCCTCTGCAAACGCTCAAGAATCTGCTGAACGCGCCCCACGCCCGAGTGCTGGTGAAAACTCATCAAGGGCGTCTCGATGCCGTGGTGTTGCAGGAGCTTTTTGGTGTGTCGGGTGTCTTCGGCGGCGATGAGGTCAACCGTTTTGAGGGTCTCCAAGGCGCGCAGGGTGATGTCTTGCAGGTTGCCGATAGGGGTGGCGACCACATAGAGTGCGCCTGTCATCGGCTACTCCTCCCGTTTGAGCAGGAGTTTGTGGCGCAGGTCGCTCAGGCGCGTGTAGCGTAGGAACGCCTTGCCGATTTCGGCGTACATCTTCGTCCGCGCCCACACGCCGCGCACCCAGCCCAGCTTCTCCTCTTTCATCGTGTGGGTGATGCCTTCCACCACCACCATCGCCACAGGGTAACGGTTGCGCTTGAAGTGGAGCGTCAACGCGATTTCCACCCCAGAGCGCGTGCGCTCGATGCCAGGAATTTCGGGGAACAGCTCGCGTAGCAGGGCGCGCTGCCCGCTGATGTAGGGCACGAGAATCTGCGCCATATCCGTGCTGAGCCGACCGCCACGAAACACACCTATCGACATCGCGACCTCGCCGTCCAGCACAGGCTTGAGAATGCGCTCCACATGTTCGGGTTTCAGCCCTATCAAGTCGGCGTCGAAGAAGATAATCACATCGGCGTCGGTGGCGGTTGCGCCAGCGAACATCGCACCGCCCTTGCCCCGATTCACGGGCAAGTTAATCACGCGCACGGGCGGCTGGGCGTGCTGGCGCGCGAACTCCAACGCGACGGCGGCGGTGTCGTCCGTGCTGCCGTCGTTCACCACCAAGATTTCGTGGAGCGCAGGGCACTGCACCAGCACGCTCAGCACGCGCTCGATGCGCGTTGCTTCGTTGTAGGCGGGCACAATCGCCGCGACTTTCACGGGCTAACCTCCCGCGCAGGTTGCCCGGTGACGCGCTCGATGTGCTTGCGCACCTCCTCCGCACGCCGGTCGGAGAACGGGTGCGTGCGCAGGTTCGTCTCAACCCAGCGATTGCCCACCTTCTCCTCGCGCTGCAGGTTCATCAAAAAGCGCAGGATGCCGTGGGGGTCGTAGCCTGCTTGGTAGGAGTATTCTACGGCGAGTCGGTCGGCTTCGTACTCGTGCTGACGGCTGTATTTGAGTTGCATCAGCGCGTCGGCGATTTCGGCGGCGTCGCGCACGCTCCCGCGCGTCACGGCAGCAATCAGCACACCGCGCCATAAGCCCTGCGTATACTGCTTGTTCGCATGCCGACGATTGACATGCCCCAGCTCATGCGCTAACACGCCCGCGAGCATGTCGTCATCGTCGCCCACTAAGTCGATTAGCCCCCGAAACACATAAATCGGTCCGCCTGGCAGCGCGAAGGCGTTAATCTCTTTACTTTCCAACACTTTGAAGGAGTATTGGAAGTCTTTATCGCCTGCCACAGCCACCAATCGCTGCCCGATGAGTTGCACGCGCTGCTGCACGGCGGGGTCGGGGTCGAGTTTGTAGGCTTTCTCCACCTCGGCAGCGACCTGTTGCCCGATACGCACTTCCTCTTTCTTACTCCAAGTCGTGCCGCGACAGCCTGTGAGCGTCAGAACAACCCCCAACAAAAGTAGCCCAAGCATCCCTCTGCGAACGCTATCTTGCCTCATCATTCGCCTCCTACAGAGGGTATTATACCGTATGTCGGGGGGGAGCGGGTATAATATCCTCGATGATTGACTTCCGCACGCTGAACGAAGCTATCCAGGAGGCTCGCCGACGCTTGGACGCGATCGGGGAGCATCTTTGACCTCGCCCGACTGAAATCCGAGCTGGAACGCCTGCAGCGCGCGAGCGAGTCGCCAGAGTTTTGGGCGAACCCCGCCGAAGCGCAAGCCACAATGCAACAGATTGCCCGCCTGCGCAACCGAATCGAACCCCTCGAACGGCTCCAGATACAGGCAGACGAACTCGCTGAGTGGCTGAGCCTGCTGCAGATGGAGTACGATGAGTCAACAGCAGCAGAGGTAAGCGCACAAGTCGCCACCCTACAACGCGAGGTAGAGCAACTTGACTTGCTGACGCTGCTGAGCGGCGAGTACGACGCCAACAACGCCATCTTGGAAATCAACTCAGGCGCAGGTGGCACGGAAGCCTGCGACTGGGCCGCGATGCTCCTGCGCATGTACCTGCGCTGGGCGCAGCGGCGAGGGTTCCGCGCCGAAATCGTCGATGAATCGCCCGGCACAATCACGGGCTACTCCAGCGTGGGCGTGCTGATTGAAGGCGAGAACGCCTACGGACTACTCAAATCGGAACACGGCGTGCATCGCCTCGTGCGCATCTCGCCCTTCGACGCCAATAAGCGACGCCACACCTCCTTCGTGCTGGTGGAAGTGATGCCCCAAGTGGAACAGAGTGAGTACCAACTCAAGCCCGAAGAGGTAAAGATCGAGACCTTCCGCGCAGGTGGACACGGCGGACAGCATGTCAACAAGACCGAGTCGGCAATCCGCGCCATCCATGTGCCCACAGGCATCACAGCTTCTTGTCAAAACGAACGCTCGCAACATCAGAATAAAGAAGTCGCGCTCAAAGTGT
>JARJMV020000075.1 GCA_029335935.2 bacterium | reverse complement strand
CACGGGCGAGATGAGGTAGGTCGGACCGCCGTCCACATCGGCTTCGCCAACCGAGCCACCCTGACTCCCTTGTCCTGTGAAGACGCAGTTGTTGCCGGGATCGGGTGAGTCGTAGCCTGGGTTCGCAGGTTGCCCGTTTTGGAAAGTGCCACGCGGGACGCCGCGCATCCACGCACCGCCTGTGAGCGAGGGGTCATTCTGGACGCTCCAGCCCCGACTGGTCTCGAAAGTGTCTTCGAAGACGGTCTCAACCCCCAGCGCTACCAGAACTTTCTGTGGGTTGTTCGCGCCGTTGCGAGGGTAGAAGCTGGGTCGCCCCTGAGTGTCCCGCGCCTCGATGGTGTACTCAAAAGTGCTACCGCAAGAGGGTACAGGAACCGCTGTGAACGCGCCGTTGCTGCCCATGGGGGTCATCCGCACAGTCTGCCACGCGCCCCGATTCACGCGATAATGGAGGAACACAGCGTTCAGATCGCGTTGTGCGGTCAGGTCGCTAACACGAACTTTGAAGCGCATCAGCGGCAGGGTACGATCGCTCGGTATTGGCGGCGCGACGACCGCGTCGGGCAACACGATCGGCTCGATACGCACCCAGTCGATCTGGGGAGCGGGCAGGTTGTGCCGTGCAAAGCCCGTCGCTATCTGCAGGTAATGCGGCGTCCCGTTGTAGATGTCTCCGTCATCGTCGTCCAGCGTCAGCACATCGATGGTAATCTGCGGCGAAATGCCTGTCGGACGGAGCAAAATGCTGTTGAGATACCATTCGCGCACCCGATCCAGCGCGTACTGCGGGTTATTCGAGTAGCGGTTGCGCATCTCCAGCCAAGTCTGCCAGAACGCGCCGCTAAGCACCTGTCCACAGTAATGCACCCCGCCCGAACAGGGATGCTGACGGTCGTTCACGCTGTTGCGGATGCACCCTGTGCCCACGCCCCGAAACTCGATGCCCAAGCAAGGGTCCACGGTCAACAGCGCCGCCGTCACATCGGCTATCCCCTCATGATAATCGCCGCTCGCGTTCGGATGTCCCATCGCAATCACGAAATGCCCATACTCGTGATACACCACCGTCGAGTAGCAGGTGTTCACGCAGCCGCCACCCGCCTGATAAAAGTTAATCGTGCGATTGCTATAGTAGGCGTTGCAAGTGTTCGCGAGGTTCACATTGCAGGGGATCTGGATGTCCACTCCGGGGTAGTTCGGGTTGATGGATTTCACGAAGTCGTACACGATTTGGGTGTGGATGAGACCGTTCAGTTGCGCAGTGTTGAGTTCGGTGGGGTTCGCATTGAACAGGAAGTCTACGAAGGCGGGTGGGTTCACCATTTGCTCCAGCACGAGCGTTGCGCCCGCCTGATTGTTTACGCGCACGGCAGGACCGATTAGCTCCGCGCGGACGGTTGCGCTGCCGACCCCGCTGAGGGGCAGGGTGAATGTGCCGTCAATCGCGCTGAAGATGCTATCGCCACCGACCACACTCACACGCAGTTTCGGGATTTCACGCAACACAGGAGGGTTCGCCGTGGTATCGGGGCGCAGTCCCGGCGTGGCGTAGCCGCGCACCTGCCCCGTGATGTCGGTGTAGTAAACTTCCGAGCGCCACTCCAGCAGTGCGCCTGTATGCGCATCTACAAACACGCGATAGCGTTCGGGTTTCTCCAGCGAATGCCTATCCACCGAGAACGCCCACGCGAGGCGCGTATGCTCCTCATCGGGGTAAATCACCAGTTCGGGCTTCGTGTCGGCGTGCAAATCGGGGCGGAGTTTCTCGGCAATCTGGATCGCGTCGTCGGGCGTGAGCTTCGGCGTGGTAGAGACGGGTTCGACATAACGCACGGCGCTGCTTGCCAGCACAAGCGGATGCCCCTCGACCTCACGCACCAGCAGGGTCAACTCTCCCTTGTCGACGGGAATGCCGTCCAACTGCTGTTGAAAATAGACCGCCGTGAACTTACCGCGCATCACATCTTGAACGCCGTTGAGGACCAGTTGGCTTGCGCCAGGCGCGAACAGCTCGGCGTAGCGGTTCAGAAATGCCTGCGCCGAGTCGATGGCGGAACCCCCGAAACCAAAGGGCTTCCCCCACACGCGGCGTACCTGATCGACTTCTGTGTAGACCAACACACCAGAGAACTCGCGTTGGAGCTGCTCAATTAATACTGCCTGCATTTTCAGCGCGTCGGGCGGCTGCCCCCACGCGGCGACCAGAACGCCTGACGCTATGAACAATCCCAGAAACCAGCGCGAACTCAACATTAGGAAAGTCTCCTTGAATAGGATTTGATTCGACGGGGGCGCGTAATTTCCTCTCGTGATAGGGTACAATCAGGAGCGTTGGAGGCGTTTAGAGATGAAGCGAACCTATCAACCCAATAATCGTCATCGGCATAAGGTACACGGTTTTCGCCGTCGGATGCGCACGAAAGACGGGCGGAATGTGCTGAAGCGTCGCCGCTTGAAGGGGCGTTGGCGACTGACCGTCGAGTAAAATGTTGCCACCCGCAGGGCGACTGCGTAAGAAGCGCGAATTCGAGCAAGTATATCAACAGGGGCGACGGGTCAGTATGGAATCGTTCACGATGTATGTGCATGCGCGAGGGGACGACGCGCCGACACGGATGGGCTTTGTGGTTGGGCGAAGGTTCGGCGCGCATGTGCAGCGCAATCGGGTGAAACGGCGTCTGCGGGCGGCGGCGCGTGCGCTCTGGCAGCAGCTGCCAGTCGGCTACGATGTGGTGTGCGTGGCGCGAGACGCTGCGACGACGACGCCGATGGAACAGATTCAACACCAGATGCAACAGGCAATCGAGCAGGCGACTTGCTCGCAAGGAGGCGCGCGATGAGACCGAGCCTCGCCTCGCGGCTGCTTATCGGCGCGATTCGCGTCTACCAGTGGTTCTCGCGCCTGACGCCGCCCACCTGTCGCTACTACCCGACCTGCTCGCACTATACGCTGGAAGCAATCCAACGCTACGGGGCGTTGCAAGGGCTGTGGCTGGGGCTGAAACGCATCCTGCGCTGCCACCCATTCGCCGCAGGCGGCTACGACCCCGTGCCCGAACTCCCCCGTCGTGGCACCGACAATAATGTCCGTGCAAAGAGTGAGCTTTTGCGCACGGACCATAATGTAGGTTCTACCGAAGTTAGATGAGGCAATTATCATGGCAAAACCCGATACTATTTAACAGATGAAACTGTTCACGCAGACTTTAGTTGTATAGATGATTATATGTCTTCTGGTGATAATGGGCTGGAGCTACTATTAGAGTCAGCCAGTA
>JARJMV020000050.1 GCA_029335935.2 bacterium | reverse complement strand
TGCGAGACTTGGGGGCGACCCTGAGCAGCTTTTGAGGCGCGTAGTGTATCCTCTCATCCACTGTTCCGACAGCGACGCCGCCGCAGTAGTAGACCGTCGTGGGCAGGTGTTGGCGTCCAGCTCGGATGAGGCGCGCTGGCTTGGTGAGGCTCCATCAGTTCGGCGTGCGATGTCTGGCGTCGGCGGCGCAGAGTGGAGATGCCATCGCGAATGTGTATATCTCGTGAGTGCGATACCCCTCTACGACACGGCACAGCAGCGCCAGCCTGTCGGCGTTTTGGCAGTCGCGCGACGGCTCGACGACGCTTACCTGAGCCGAATCGGTCACCTGTTGGGTGGACGGGTGGCTATAGCGATACACTCGTCCCCCACGCAGCCGTCCGAAGCAGACGCCTCAACCGATTCGGCGATACTTCGCGGTTCCGACGGAGCGGCGCTTGCCACGATTCGATGGATAGAGGGTGTATCCGAGCCGCGTGGGGCGACGGCAACGCTCTACCGTGTGAAAAAGTATCTGGTAGGCAGCGCGGCTCTTGTTGCACTCACCTCCAGTTTGGCGATGGTGTTCTTTCTGCGTCGGCACTTAGCGGGTTTCTTGGCGGCGCTGCACCGTTTGGCGGCGGGCGATTGGAATACGCGCGTAGCCTACACCGCGCCCGACGAGTTCGGCTATTTGGCGCGTGCGTTCAACACGATGGCGTACCAGCTCCAACAAGCGTTCGCGGAGCAGAAACGCCAACGCGAGCAGATACAAGCGCAAAACGAGGAGCTGCACGCACTCTATCAGCAGCTGCAAGTCGCCAACACGGAGTTGGCGCAGCTTAATCGCGATCTCACGGAGGCGAACCGCGCGCTTGCCCAAGCCGCCGTGACCGATGGTCTGACGGGTCTGAAGAACCACCGCGCTTTCCAAGAGGCGTTGCACAGTCTCGTGCAGATGGCGGAGCGCCTACAACAGCCCCTGTCGCTGATTATGCTCGATATCGACTACTTCAAACAGTTCAACGACACTTTTGGGCATCCTGCAGGCGACGATTTATTGCGTCAGGTGGCGCAGGTATTGCGCGACTCGGCGCGTGCATATGATGTGGCGGCGCGCTACGGCGGCGAGGAGTTCGCGCTCCTGTTGCCCAACACCACGCTGGAACAGGCGGTGCAGGTCGCGGAACGCTTGCGCGAGACGATAGGCGCGATTGCTAACCCTCATCGCGCGATTACGGCGAGCTTGGGCGTGGCGACTTATCGTGGGGGCGCTGCGCCTGCCACGCTCTTGTACGAGGCGGACGCCGCGCTGTATCGGGCAAAACGCGACGGGCGCAACCGTGTATGTACCTACCACCCTGAAGCCGCGTAGCAGGAGTCGCGCCCCGCGCGTCTAAATTGACGCCGTGCGTGGAATCCTACCGATTCTGGTTCTCATCGGGTTCGGTCTATCGGGTTGTCAGGGGGCGCGTTCGGAGCGGTCGTGGACGCTTTTGGTGGAGTTTGCGACCTCGTTAGAGGGACGCACGCCGGGTCAACGGCATAACGCGACCCTCGCCGCGCGGCGCCTCAACGGCGCGATACTCGCCCCGAACGCCGAGTGGTCGTTCAACGCGGCGGTCGGGCAGTGGGTGCGTTCGGAGGGGTATGTGCGCGCTCCTGTAAGCTATGGCGGGATACTTGTGCCCTCGTGGGGCGGCGGCGTCTGCCAGACATCGACCACGCTTTACAACGCCGCGCTGCTCGCTGGGCTGGAGGTCACCGAACGCCACGCGCATACGATTGCTCCCAGCTACATCGGCGCAGGGCGCGACGCCGCAGTCGCGCAAGGTATCGCCGACCTCAAGATTCGCAATCCCTACCCCTTTCCGTGCCGAGTGGAGTTCATCGTAAACGACTCGCGCCTTGTGTGCAAGATTTTTGCGCAAGCTTCTACAAATCAGGTGCGTCGCTATGTGCCCGAATGCGTTTTACACACGGAGGTCAACGCAATTGCGCCTGCGCCTGCGGTGGTCGGTTTCCGCGCACAGGCGGGTCGCGCGGGCGTGCAGGTGCGGCTATGGCGGGTCTGCACGCGCAGCGGCGAGACATGGCGCGAACTCTGCCACGAAACGCAGTATGCGCCCTTGCCACGCGGCGTCCGCATTAGCAGGTGAGGTATACTACCCTTGCAGGGAGGGTTCTTTGACGCGCGACCAACTGACACGGATGGAGAACGATGTGGCGCGGGCGTTGGTGCATGCCTTAGAGATTGCGCATCCGCACCTTGCAGGGCATAGCGAGCGCGTCGCCTCATACGCCGTCGCTATCGGGTGCGAGCTTGGGCTGAGTAAGGCGACGCTGCGTGGGCTGCGACTCGCCGCCGTTCTGCACGACATCGGCATGCTGGGATTGCCTAACGAACTCCTCATTAGCGCGCCCCTCACCCCCGACCAACGCCTACAAATACAAGAGCATCCGCGCCTGAGCGTGCAACTGATTAGCCGTATCCATCGTTTTCGGGAGTTAGCGCTGTGGATCGAGTGCCACCACGAACGCTGGGACGGCAGCGGCTACCCGCACGGCTGGCAAGGTGAGCAGATACCGCTGCCGGCGCGTGTTCTGGCGCTCGCCGAAGCCTTCGACGGAATGCGCACCGACATGCCCTATCGCCCTGCCCTTTCGGAAGCCGACGCCGTAGAGAGCATCCAGCACGGCGCAGGGCGACTGTTCGACCCGCGCGTGGTGCAGGCGTTCCTGAAAGTGCAGCCTGTGTTGCAGCCGATTGGTCGTGAATAAAACACGCGCTCGCTCCTGCGTTCCGAGCGGCGCGTGCCACCAAGCCTTAGCAAACGGTCTTAGCCTGCGCGTTGGCTTTCCAAGTAGCTGGCAGTAACAGGTTGCACGACGCCCAGAGGCAGGGGCACATCGCGCCCCACACGGTCGAACAACCGCGCGTAGGCTTGCCCAACTTTGTACCAGCTCAGTCCAGACGCTTTGTTCTGTGCCACAACCTTATGATAGCGCATCAGCACAGAGTCAGAGAGCAGCTGCAGCAACGCATCGGCGATGGATTCGGGACTGTTGAACTGCACCAGCATCCCGCCGCCGTCGCTGAGCACCTCGCGAGCGTAGAGGTACGGCGTGGAGAGCACAACGCACCCCGAGGCAATCGCGTATGCCAGCGTGCCACTCGTTATCTGGTCGGGGTTCAGATACGGCGTGATATACACATCCGTCGCGCGCAAGTACAGGCGAATGTCTTCCAGCGACAGGTAGCGGTTTACGAACACCACATGGTTTTGCAGCCCCAGTCGCTCGACCTCGCTCATCAGAAACTCGCGGTACGATTCGCCCTCCTGCGCACGCACTTTCGGGTGCGTTTCGCCCAGCACCATATAGACCAAGTTGGGGAACTGCTCCACGACGGCAGGTAAGGCGCGAATCACATCCTCGATGCCTTTGCCACGGCTCACCAGCCCGAAAGTGCTAAGGATGATACGCCCACTCATGCCGATTTGGGCTTTGGCGTCCTGCGGGCTAATCGGTAGCGGTTCGGGCGCGCCGTGCGGGATTACATATACATGGTGCGTCGGCGCGTCGTATATACTATCCAGTAGTCGCACCGCCGTGCCTGCCATCACCACTACCGCGTCGGACGCCTCCACGACTGCCCGCAAAATCTCGCGCATAATCGGGGTCGGCTGCGGCACGACAGTGTGAAGCGTCGTCACGACAGGCGTGCGCAGGTACTTCAAAAAGGTGAGCACCTTGTCGCCCATCTCGCCGCCGAAGATCCCGTACTCATGCTGTAGGCTGACCACGCGCACGGCGGAGCGGTTCAACCGCTGCGCCGCCTCGATGTAGTCGGCGGTCTCCTCACGGCGAATTTGATACATTACGCGCGGGTCGGGATGCTCGATGCGCGTCTCATGGTCTGCCGAGACGACCACACCTTCCCAGCCATGCCTTTCCACAGAGTTCAAAACATCTTGCGTGAAGGTAGCTAATCCGCACTCGGTGGGCGGATAGGTACTCACGAATGCAGCCTGCGGTCGGCTCCGCTTCAATCCATCATGTTGTGTCATGCAATCACCTCCCAAGGTGGAACATGCGCCTTCTGCCAGAAAGCGTTGGGTGCGGAGTGCGTCAACCGTGACGCCTCTGAGTTGATGCAACAGCTCTTGCGTTCGGGAAGCAGAGCTCCCAAGACGCTGCTGGCATCCTTGCCTGCGGTGTGTAGGGGTCTGTAGTCCTCTCCTCAGCATAAAAGATACCCGATTGAGGTTATCCGAGTCAAGTGCTTCGACGGCACACCACAGCGCATGTTCAAGAGAATTATCGGCGGGCGACGCGAAAATCTTTAGGGGTTGCCCGATTACCCCAAGCAGTACCATCGGACAACTATTTGAATGCGCCTGTGCGTGATAGCTACGGTCGCAACCGCCAAGCTGAGCCACGCCATCCAGTCGCCCCAACGCATGAAGAGCGTCTTACCAGTGTGTAGGTGCACCCAAGAGGCGATTGTTGACTCTTGAAAAGCAGGCGCGCGCCGTCGAATCTCGCCTGAGGGGGCAATCGATGCGCTAATCCCCTCAGGTGCGCAGCGCACCACCCAGCGGCGGGTCTCAATTGCTCGCAGCACACAAAACGCCAAGTGCTGCTCTAACGCCGCGGTGCGTCCGAACCACGACTCGTTGGAGCCAACCACTATTAAGTTCGCGCCCGCGTTTGCCATCCCGCGCGTTATCCACGGGTAGGTCGACTCCATGCAAATCACCGCGCCGACTTTCAAGTCGCCCGTCGTGAGCGGCTTGAGGTCGCGTCCTGCATGCATATCCTCTTCCACCACGCCGAACACGCTCAAAAACGGCAACAGCTTCCGAAACGGCACTTGCTCGCCTAACGGCACAAGTTGCACCTTGTCATGAGATTGCCAACCGCCTTGTGGCAGAAACAGGAACATCGTGTTGGCGATTTGGCGCGGTTCATGCTGAGCAACACGATACCCTCCCACCAGCAGCGGGACACCCACTTCAACCGACAGCGATTGCCAAAACAGCAGTGCGGGACGGCTTTCAGGCATCGGCAGCGGTTCGATCACCTCGGGCAGCACAATCAGGTCGGGCTGCGGCGGCAGTTGCAGAGCCTCACGCCCACCTGCGCTCAGCTTGCTTGCCTGACGCACCTGCTCGGCGATACGCTGGCGGATGGGCGTCCACGAATCGGGCGTGTAGGGCTGTGCGAGGTTCACATTCGGCTGCACAAGGGCAACCAGGCGCGAGGACGGCCCAATTCGCGCGTTGGCAAGCGTCTGCTCGCCGAGCTTGATTGAGCCAAACATCAGGAACACTCCAGCGATGAAGAGCGCGCCAACTGTCCATCCGATTCGCGCGGCGCGCCTGCCCCCCTGCCACAGCCACACGCCATACACCAGCAGCCCGTTCCACAGCGCGATAAGAAACTCCATCCCCCACG
>JARJMV020000046.1 GCA_029335935.2 bacterium | reverse complement strand
TCTCCAAGATTGCGTTCGAGACGCCGAGCTTGCCAATATCGTGCAGTAGCCCCGCACGATAGATGAAGTTCACGCGCTCGTTGCTCCAGCCCAGTGCTTGGGTAATCTGCACCGAGTAGCGCGCCACACGCCGCGAATGCTCCGCTGTGAAACTCGATTTGGCGTCCACAATCATCGCGAACGCCTCGCACACGCGGTCGATATCCGTGGGCAGCGTTTGTCGGGTGAAATCGGGCACGGGCGGTTGCATCTCGGGGTTGTGGAGCAACTCGGCGTGCAGCGCCCAGAACGCGCGGTCATTTCGGAAACTACACGCGACGCGCACCAACTCTGGATCGAACCAGCGACGGCTGCGTTGATGCAGCATCTCATACGCCGCGTCCACCCCGAAAGTCGAGGCGAACACCTCCATCGTTTGGCACAAGCACAGAATCCGCGCCAAGAGGGGTATTTGCTCGCCCTTGAGCTTGTACGGCGAGCCTCTACCGTCCCAGTGTTCATCTAAATACTCGATTGCCTGCGCCACGGCCTCTGTAAAGCCGATATAACGGGCAATCATCGCGCCCTGCGTGCAGCGCGCCAGCGTCACTTCGTCCATCACGCGGGCAGAGCCGCGCGTCTCTCGCAGCGCGTGCAGTATCTTCTGGAAGATATTCGCACCGGGCATCATATGTTCCAGCGCGAAGCGCAACGACTCGAGCGGGTTCGACCAGTTTACCAGCTTCACATCGCGTTTAGTGAGCAGGTCGTCGGCGGCGAACACTTTATACACGCGCACAGCGTTGTTGGAGCAGCCAGCGTCTTTGAGCAGGCTCGCTTTGTAGAGGTCGCGTTTGCTCGTGTCGCTCAGTTTCAGTTCTTCGGCGATTCTCAAGGCGAGGTAGGCGGTGCGCACGGCGTGTCCGCGCGGCTGCCCCTCGGTAATATCCAGCGCGTGGCTCAGCGCGCTCAGTATCTCTCCGAAAGTGAGCGATGCGTGCATTCCTCGTCTATTTTGGGTAGCAGAGCGAAGATTCTTGAGGGGGTGCTTTCAGAGCAATCGTATCACTTGCAGTGTCGTCTCTGTGCGTAGGGGTGCGATGCGTGTTTGGAACTCGCCCTCGTTGAGTGGGGGTGTGAGCGCGACTTGCTCGATGCCCTGCGCCACCGATTCGGAGGGTTGGAACTCCGCGCCCAGTTGTTGGAGCGGCTCGCGCAGGGTGCGCAGGGCGTCCTCGTCGGGCGCCACCAGGCGCAGGAAATAGCGCATCGTGAGCGATTCGATGGGCGCGGTCTCGCCCGCACGCAGCGACGGGTCTTCCATCTTGAGCGGTTTGGGGTGGCGTGCGATTTCGATGAGGTCGCCGATAACGGCGCTGGCGGTGGCGCGCGCGCCTGCACCGAACCCGTGCATCGACATCTCTTGGAAGCCGTTGCCCTGCAGCCACACGCCGCTGAACGCACCGCGCACCACATAGAGGGGGCACTCGCGCGGGATTAGCGTCGGATGCACGCGCGCACACAGCCTGCCGTCGGGCAGTCGCTCGGAGATGCTGAGCAGCTTCAGCCCCATATGCAGCCGTTGAGCCCACAACAGGTCGCGCCCACTGAGATGGGTAATCCCCTCGCGATAGATGCTCTCCAACGGCACATACTGCAGGAACGCCAGTCGCGCCAGAATCGCAGTTTTGTATTGCGCGTCGTAGCCTTCTACATCGCTGCTGGGGTCGGCTTCGGCGTAGCCGTTCTCTTGGGCTTTACGCAGGGCGGCGTCGTAGGCGCTCTCGGCAGGAGCGTCCGAATCCACCGCGCGTTCCATCTCGCGCAGAATGAAGTTCGTCGTGCTGTTGACGATGCCCACCACTCGGCTGATGCGATTGCCCGCCAGTGCGCCTTGCAGCGCGTTTAGGATGGGCAAGCTACCAGCGACGCTTGCTTCGTAGAGCAGTCGCACGCCCTGTCGATGCGCAAGTCGGATTAGTTCGTCGCCAGAGACCGCCATTACGAGTTTGTTCGCGGTAATCACATGCTTGCCTGCCTGCAGCGCGTCGCGTATCAGTGTGCGCGCAGGTTCCAGCCCGCCCATCAGCTCCAGCACGACATTGACTTTCGGGTCGAAAATCGCGCGCTGGGGGTCGGCGGTCAGGCGTTTGGGATCGGTGATGGCGGCGCGTGGCTTTTGGAGGTCGCGCACCAGCACATGGCGCACCTCGAAACTTTTGCCCGTCTGCGCTTGGAGCAGGTCGGCGTTCTCGCGGAGCAGCGCCAGCACACCCCCGCCCACCGTACCCGCGCCGAGAATCGAGAGGCGAAGAGTCTTGCTCATTCAGGCGGCTCCAGTAGCATCAGCACTTCACCCTGTTGCACCAGAGTGGCGTTCTGCGCCACGATGCGCCGCACCACGCCTGTCATCGGCGCGGGGATCTCGTTGAACACCTTCATCGCTTCCACCAAGCCAATCGTCTGACCCTCGTGGATTAGGTCGCCCTCCTCCACATAGGGCGGCTCGCTGGGCGAGGGACCACGGTAAAACATGCCCGTCATGGGCGATTCGATGGGGATCCAGTTCGGCGTTTCGGCGGCAGCCGCTACACCGGGCTCCACAATAGCCATCGCAGGTGGCGCGACCGCACCCGCGCGCTCGATGTAGATGCGCATCTCGCCGAGAGTAATCTCCAGCTCCTGCAACTGATAGCGCGTCATCAGCTGCAGACAACGCGCCACCGCTTCAACCGATACAGCCACGCAGCGATTATACCCCAGCCGTAGCAGCAGGTATACTTGGAGTGTATCAAGGAGGCGATCTATGGCAACTTACGAAGCGGATGTGGTCATCTTAGGTGCAGGTCCCGGCGGTTATGTGGCGGCGATACGCGCAGGACAACTCGCAAAAGAACGCGGCGGTCAAGTGATTTGTATCGAACGCGAATATTTGGGTGGTACTTGTCTCAACTGGGGCTGTATCCCCAGCAAGGCGATGATTGCTCACGCTGAACGCTACCAGCAGGTGCTGCACGCGAAGGAGATGGGCATCCTGATCGAGGGCGCCGTCGATTACGATTTCAAGCAGATGCAAGCCCGCAAAGACAAAATCGTGCAGACGCTGCGCGGTGGGATTGGCGCGCTCTTCAAGAAGAACGGCGTGCAGAGCGTGGAGGGCACAGGCAAACTCATGGACCCCCACACGATCGAGGTGTCCAAAGCCGACGGCAGTAAAGACCTCGTGCGCGGCAAGCATATCATCCTCGCTACAGGCTCCAGCGTGATGAATCTGAACATTCCGGGGCTGGAGGGCGAGCATGTGTGGACGAGCGACGACGCGGTGAACGCGCCGTTCGTGCCCGACAGCTTGCTGATTCTGGGCGGCGGCGCGGTAGGCGTGGAGTTCAGCTTCGTGTTCAACGCGCTGGGCAGCCATGTGACGGTGGTGGAGATGATGCCGCGTATCCTGCCCACCATGGAAGAAGAGGTCGCCCAAGAAGCCGCGCGCGCGCTCTCCAAGCAGGGCGTGCAGTTCATTACGGGTAGCACCCTCAAGTCTGCCGAGCGCGTCGGCGATTTATGGCGATGCTATGTGGAGACCCCGAAAGGCATGCAGACCCTCGAGGTGCAGGTGGTGCTAATCGGCGTGGGACGCAAGCCGAATGTGGATGGGATCGGGCTGGAGACCGTCGGCATCCAGATGAACAAGCGCTATGTGGCGGTGGACGAGTACCTGCGCACGAACATTCCGCATATCTACGCGATAGGCGACATAGTCGGCGTCGCGCCGCTGGCGCATGTGGCGAGCGCACAAGGCATCGTCGCTGCCGAGAACTGCTTCGGCGCGAACCGCCGAATGGACTACCGCGCCGTGCCGAATGTGGTCTACACCTCGCCTGAGGTGGCGGGCGTCGGACTGACCGAGCAGCAGGCCCGCGAACAAGGCTACGAGGTCAGAATCGGCAAGTTCTCACCGCGTATTCTGGGGCGTGCGATGGCGTCGGGCATCAGGGAAGGGCTGGTCAAGGTTGTCGCCGACGCCAAGTACGGGCAGATTCTGGGCGTGCATATCTGCTGCGAACACGCGGGCGACCTGCTGCAGGAAGCGGTGCTTGCCATCAAGCTCGAAGCCACCTTAGATGAGCTGGTGGACACCATCCACCCCCATCCCGCGATGGTAGAAGCGCTGATGGAGGCGTTCCACGACGCCGCTGGACACTGCATCCATAAAGTGTAACGCCTGCGCAGGCTATTTCCCTGTCATCGGCGCGAGGACTGCCCGTATCGCGTTGATCTGCGCCATCAGCTGCGTGAACGCTTCGGGATTCAGCGACTGCACGCCGTCAGAGAGGGCGCGCTCAGGGTGCGGATGTACCTCGATAATCAGTCCATCCGCGCCCGCTGCGACTGCCGCCAGCGCCACCGCAGGCACATAACGCGCATGCCCTATCCCGTGACTGGGGTCGACGATAATCGGCAGGTGGGAGTGGTACTTAATCACAGGCACGGCGTTGATGTCGAGCGTGTTGCGCACATAGGCGCGGTCAATCGGCACAATCCCGCGCTCGCAGAGCATCACCTGCTCGTTGCCGTTGGTCAGCAGATACTCGGCGGCGGCGAGCCACTCGTCGATGGTGGCGCTCGGTGAACGCTTGAGCAGCACAGGCTTGCCCGATTTGCCTACCTCCACCAGCAGCGCGAAGTTCTGCATGTTGCGTGCGCCTATCTGTAAGATATCGATATACTCTGCAGCGAGCGCAACATCACGTGGGTCAATCACCTCACTGACGGTCAGGATGTCCACCTCTTGAGCGACCGTGCGCAAGATTTCCAGCCCCTCGCGCTGCAGTCCTTGAAACGAGTAAGGCGAGGTGCGTGGTTTGTAGGCGCCTGCACGCAAAATCTGCGCTCCCGCCGCCTTCACCACACGCGCCGACTCCAGAGTCTGCTCATAGCTCTCGACAGCGCAGGGACCCGCCATCACAGCGAAGCGTCCGCCGCCAATCTCCACGCTGCCGACGCGCACCACTGTGTCGTGGGGGTGGAAATCGCGCGCGGTGCGTTTGTAGGGGCGCGAGATGTGAACCACCTGATCTACGCCGTCCATTGCCGACAGGTGCTGGTCCAGCACAGGGCGCAGCTCAGGCGGAATAGCGCTGGGGATGCCCACCGCCACACGCGCACCGCCCGGCAACACCAACGCTTCCAGCCCGTGTTCGTGAATGGCTTCACAAACAGCGCGTATCTGCTCTTCCGTCGCTTCACGATTCATGAGAATCATCATAGTGCAATACTCCCTTAGCCTGCCCGCCCCCACGCGGCATGCTCACTCCCAACCAAGCGTCGTCGCTCAATTAGATATTATACCACGAAACCGACTGGCTGGAGAGGCTGTCTCGCAGAACCGTGCGCCCAACCCGCAATCTCCCCTGTATCGGGTTCGCACCGATGTCCGTTTTCGGACAGTCAACGGATAAGCATCCAAGCGCGGTAGAGTATCATCACGGTCATCATGCTCACAAACACCCACCGCACTTGGTTTCCGCCCAAGCGATGGCTGGTAAACTGGGCGCCGTAGTACGAGCCGACGACGCCCGCCAGCGTCGCCAGCGTGAGTACCCCACCGTCGATGCGTGCGCTTGGCGCATGATAAAGGAGCGCCGTCAGCGATTGAACTACCACTGGCAGCGCGTTCGTGCCCGCGGCGCGCTTCGGCTCCAAGCCCAGCGCAATCAGCGTCGGAACCAGCAGAAACCCCACCCCCACGCCCAGCAGCGTGCTGTAGATTGCGATGGGGATTACAAGGAGT
The DNA here is from genome assembly GCA_029335935.2 of bacterium. GTDB lineage: Bacteria > Armatimonadota > Fimbriimonadia > Fimbriimonadales > GBS-DC > GBS-DC. Next base: position 2,837 of record JARJMV020000046.1, on the reverse strand, counting down.
GTCGCCTTGCGCGCGTCGAAGGTCTGCTCCTTTTGCACAAAGCGCGGGTGAACCATGCGAGACAGTAGGTAGCCCACGCTCACGAAGTAGAGCACCCACAAAAGGTTCGGGTTGAACCGCTGCGCCAGCCATGCGCCTATCGGCGAGGCAAGCCCCGCCACCAACGCCAGCTGCCAGCCCAGTCGCCACTCCACATATCCCGCGCGTCCAAAACCGATCAGAGCAAAGAGGGCAGTCGCCCCGCCCAGCGCAAGACTCATCGGGTGTACTTGATGTGCCAAATCGTCCAAAAACAGGCTCAAAAACGGCACCGCCGCCAACGCGACCCCAAACCCCAGCATCCCTGAAAAGAACGCGAGAACCGCTATACCTGCCGCAATCAGCACACTTTCATACAGACTCATCGCGCGAGTATACCCGTTCGAGCCGGTCTGGGTACCGATGTGGGGGTATCCTTTGAGTATGCCGACCTATACAGACATACGCGGGCGCGTCGCAATCGTCACGGGCGCGAGTCGGGGCATCGGGCGCGCGATTGCGCTGAAGTTCGCGCAGGAGGGGGTAAATGTGGTTATCGCCGCCAAGACCGCCGAACCCGACCCGCGCTTGCCCAACACGATTTACACCGTCGCCGAGGAGGTGGAGGCGTTGGGCGCACGCGCCCTGCCCATACGCGTCGATGTGCGCGACGAGAACGCCCTGCAACAGATGGTAGACAAGACGCTGGAAACTTTCGGGCGCATCGATATCTTGGTCAACAACGCGGGCGCGCTCTGGTGGTATCCCGTGTTAGAGACGCCCCCGAAACGCTTCGACTTGGTGATGCAGGTGAATCTGCGCGCCTCCTTTATCGCCTCGCAACTCGTGCTGCCCCATATGATAAGCCAGCGCTGGGGACACATCATCACTATGTCGCCGCCGATTGACCTACAGGTGCTGCCTGGCAAGGTCGCCTATATGATTAGTAAGTTCGGCATGACGATGCTCGCGTTGGGGCTGGCAGAGGAGGTGCGAGCGCATAATGTCGCGGTGAACGCGCTGTGGCCCCGCACGCTCATCGAGAGTCAGGCGACCATCGCGTGGGGGCTGGGCACGCCCAAGCAGTGGCGCAAAGCGGATATTATGGCGGACGCCGCGTTCGAGCTCGTGCGCCGCGAGCCGCACACCTGCACGGGCAACGCATGGATCGACGAAGACCTCCTGCGCGAGGCAGGCGTCACAGATTTCTCCGTCTATAACTGCACGCCCGACGGCGAGCCGATGGAGATTGTCTGGGAAGGCGTGCAGGCGGGCAAGCGCGAGAGCGGAGGCTAATCAGGAGGTATCCTTCTTAACGCGCTCTTAACGCAATCGTGTGCGCGGTTCGGCAGGTTCCGCAAACCTCAGGATTGAGAACGCGCCTGCCGATACCGATAATTGAGTTGTTGCTCTGACAAGAGCAGGAGAGAACTGATTATGACCTCGCGCGAACGCATCGAGCAGGCGATAGTCGGCGGCGCGGTTGACCGCACGCCGTATTGCTTCTGGTACCACTTCCGCACGGAGCCGTGGTTCCCCCCAGCCCTGCACGCGGAGTACCGCGCCCCCGCAAGCGCACCTATCTTGCAACAGTATATTGAGGGGATGAGCCGCGCCACCTACGAGTTCTGGCGACGCTATCAGCCCGACCTTTTGAAGGTGATGCACGACATCCCCTACGAGACGCCCACAGGCTTCTCGTTTGTGCATACCGCCTACGATTGGGCAAAACTGACGCCTTTAGAGCCTGACACGGGACACTTCGGCGCACAGATCGAGATGCTTGGGCGCCTGCGCGCGATGGTACCTCCAGACACGCCCATCGTGGAGACGGTGTTCAACGCCTTCTACTACGCGAACAAGCTGTGTGAGGGGAAGCTGTTGGAGCATCTCGAGCTCGCGCCTGACGCCGTGAGGCAGGGGCTGCAGACGATTCAGGCGAATTTGCAGCTCTATGCGAGGCTGGCGCTGACCATCTGCGACGGGATTTACTACGCGGTGAACGGGATAGGCTCCGACGCGGCGCCCCGCGATGTGTATGAGGAGTTCTTCGCGCCCTTAGACCGCGCGTTCCTGCAGTCGGTCTCCGACGGTAGGCTGAATGTGTTGCACCTGCACGGCTACGGCGAGTTGTATGCCGATTTGCTGGCGGATGCGCCTGCCGCGATTGTGTGTTGGAGCGACCGCAGCACGACGCTGAGCCTTGCCGAGGGCAAGCGTCTGTTCGACCGATGTGTGATGGGCGGGCTGAACGAGATGGATTTGCCCAAGATGTGTCGCGAGCGCGTGTTCCAGCAGGCGCACGACGCCCTCGATTCTGTGGGCAAGCGCGGCTTCATCCTCGCGCCGGGCTGCTCTGTGCCGACCGACATCGCCCCCAACCTGTTGGCGGCGATACGCGAGTTCGCGCTGAGCGCCTCTACCTGAACGGGTACAATACCCGCGCTGTGTTTCGCAAAATACTCATCGCCAATCGCGGGGAGATTGCTGTACGGGTGATACGCGCCTGCAAGGAGCTGGGCGTGCGTAGCGTCGCCGTCTACTCCGAAGCCGACCGCGACGCGCTGCATGTGCAACTTGCGGATGAGGCGGTGTGCGTAGGCGCGCCACCCAGCACAGAGAGCTACCTCAATATCCCACATATCCTGATGGCGGCTCAAATCACAGGCGCGGAGGCAATCCACCCTGGCTACGGCTACCTCTCGGAGCGGGGCAGTTTCGCCGAAGCGTGCGCCGCGCTGGGCGTCAAGTTCATCGGTCCGACGCCCGATGCCATCGCTAAGATGGGCGATAAGTCCCTCGCGCGAGCGATTGCACAC
>JARJMV020000043.1 GCA_029335935.2 bacterium | reverse complement strand
ATCTTCACCCCCGACGGGGGGGTAGAGCAAGACCCGCGCGTATGGTGGGCGACGCTCACGACCGCTGTGAGACGCCTTTGGCAGGACGCGCCCGAACTGCGCGCCCAGATTCGTGCGGTCGGCTGCACTGCGCAGTGGTCGGGTACGGTGGCGGTCGGTGCGTCGGGTGAAGCGCTGGGGAATGCGATTGTATGGATGGACACGCGCGGCGCGCCCGATATCGCCGCGTTGATAGGCGGCGTCCCCAGCCTGATGGGCTATAACCTCTTCAAGTTGCGCACTTGGCTGCGTTTGACGGGGGGCGCGCCCGCGCGGTCTGGCAAAGACCCGTTGGCGCATATCTTGTACCTGCGCCGCGCCGACCCCGCCCGCTATCGCGCCACACATAAGTTTCTTGAACCCAAAGACTACCTGAACCTGCGTCTGACAGGGCAGTTCGCCAGCTCCCACGAGACGCTCGCTCTGCACTGGATTACCGACAATCGCGACATTCAGCGGATAGACTACCATCCGACGCTGCTGCGCTACGCAGGGCTACGCCGCGAGCAATTCCCCGATTTGTACCCCAGTACGGCGATTTTGGGCGAGGTGTTGCCCACTGTCGCCGATGAGTGGGGACTGCCGCGCGGCGTGCAGGTGGTTGTCAGTGCGCCCGATTTGCACACGACGGCGATTGGCTCTGGCGGTCTCAGCGATTTCCAAGCGCACCTTGCGCTCAGCACCTCCGCTTGGATTAGTTGCCACGCGCCGTTCAAGCGCACCGATATTGGGCGCAACCTCGCGACGCTGCCTGCAGGCATTCCGGGACGCTACTTCATCGCGAACGAGCAGGAGACGGCAGGCGCGTGCCTGAACTGGTTGCGCACCGTTTTGTGGGGCGAATCGCCCCCGCCCGACGCCTATGCGCAGTTGGACAGGTACGCATCGCAGTCGCCTGCGGGGGCAAACGGCTTGCGCTTCGCGCCGTGGCTGGTGGGCGAGCGCACGCCCGTTGAGAACCCCCATATTCGCGGCGGGTTCTACGGACTGAGCCTGCCGCACGGGCGTTCGGAGATGGCGCGCGCCGTGCTGGAAGGCGTTGCGCTCAATGCGCGCTGGCTGCTAAGCGCAGTGGAACGGCTCGCAGGTAGGCGACTGAACCCAATACGGCTGATTGGCGGCGGCGCGCAGTCGGCGCTGTGGGCGCAAATACTCGCCAACGCACTCAACCGCGAAATCTGGCAGATGGCGCAGCCCCAGATGGCGACCGTACGCGGCGCAGGGATGCTCGGCGCCGTCGCAATGGGTTGGACAGACTGGCGACAGCTGGAGCAAGCCGCGCCCGTGCAAGCGAAGTTTACCCCCGACCCCCTACACACGCGACTCTACGATGCGCTCTATCGTGAGTTCCGCACGCGCTATCGGGTAGAGTCTCGTCTGAGCCGATGAGAGTCGTCATCGCGGGTTACTACGGCTATCGCAACTGGGGCGACGAGGGTTCGCTCGTCGCAATCCTGCGTGGCTTGGACAGGAATGCCCAAGCCACAGTTCTTTCGGGCGACCCCGCGTTCACGGAGGCGACCTACGGCGTACCTGCTATCCCTCGCATGCACCTGCGCGCCGTGCGCCAAGCGATACTCGATTCGGACGCGCTGATTTTTGGCGGCGGTAGCCTGCTGCAGGACGCCACCAGCCTGCGCTCGCTGTTCTACTATCTATCGCTGATACGCTGGGGACTGAAGGCGCACGGTCGAGTGTTGCTGATGGGGCAGGGTGTGGGTCCGCTGATGCGCCCCGTCAGTCGCTGGCTGGTGCGCACGACGCTGCGCCGAGTGCCTTTCGTGAGTGTGCGCGACGCCGACTCTGCGAGCCTGTTGAAGCGTCTGGGCGTGGCGCACGCGACGCTGGACGCCGACCTAACATGGTCGCTGACGCCCTTGCCGCCGCATGTGGCGTTAGACGCCCAGTCGCGCTGGATTGGCGTTGCGCCGCGTCGGTGGCGCGACGCGCCCGTGCAGCAAGCGTTCGTCGCGCTCAGTCGCCAACTCCATGCCGACGGCTACCGAACGCTACTGATCCCCATGCAGGAGAGCCAAGACCGCGCCTTGTGCGAGGCGATAGCCGCCGAGACGGACGCTGCTGTGTTGCCGCCCCCCACGCACCCTGCCCAGCTGCTCGGCGTGATGCAACACCTGCACGGGATAGTCGCGATGCGCTTGCACGGCGCAATCTTCGCAGCAGCGCAAGGAACGCCCGTGCTGTGCGTAGCGTATGACCCCAAAGTAGACGCGCTGGCAAAGCAGATTGGCGCGCTGTGCGTCGGGCTGGAGAAGATAGAACAGTCGCTAATACCTGCGTGGGTGGCGTTTCAAGCGCAACGCGACACGCTACGCCAGCGCATGCAGGAGCATACCGCTGCCCTACGCGACTCGGCAGCCGCACTGCTGCAACGAGTAGCGAGCGAATGCCTCAAGGGCTAAGCTCTCCTTGAGTGGGGCGCTCTTTCGCCAGTGCGTCCCGTACCCCCAAAACTACCCCTGACAGAAGGTGCAAGCTTTGCGTTCACCCCCTATGTCGGCGCGTCTGGGGGCACCGTCGTTCCTGACTTCGTAGCGTCGGCGTCCTCGCCGACAGACCGCGCTCGGACAGGGATGTCCAAGCCACGAGGGTTCTGGGCTTGGACAGGAATGTCCAAGCCACGGGGGGCCTGTGCTT
>JARJMV020000040.1 GCA_029335935.2 bacterium | reverse complement strand
GCGTTTGCGCCGCGCAAGTTGAATGTTGCGGGCGTCGCTGAATTTGAGGGCCCCGGCGTTTAGTATGGCGTGCGTGACAAGTCGATGGTCGCGGGCAAACGGCTGCTGATTGTGGGCGGGGGCGATTCGGCGGTGGACTGGGCGCTGAACCTCTATCCCCTCGCGCGCGAGATTACCCTCATCCATCGCCGCGACGAGTGTCGCGCCCATGAGCAGAGCGTGCAGGAGCTGCGCCAGTCGCCCGTGACCGTCCTCACACCCTACGAGGTGCGCCGTCTATGCGGCAGCGACACGCTGGAGCGAGCGGTCATCTTCCACAATAAAACCCAAGAAGAGCGTGAACTGGCAGTGGACGCTGTTATTCTCAATCTCGGCTTCGTGGCGACGCTCGGTCCGATCAAGAGCTGGGGGCTGGAGTTGCAGGGCAATCAGATAGTCGTGGACGAGCAGATGCAGACGAACTTGCCGGGCGTCTACGCAGCGGGTGATGTCTGCACGCATCCGGGCAAGCTCAAGCTCATCGCCACAGGCGTCGGCGAGGTGTGCATCGCCGTGAACCACGCCAAAAGCGTAATCGACCCCAGCGCGAAGATGTTTCCTGGGCATAGCAGCGATCTGCAGCTGCCCGCGCTGTGCGGAGCGGATACGACTTAGACGAGTTCTTCTGCGGTGTCCCACGGCGGCAGGCTCAGCAGGTTGCGTTGGGCATCGACGGCGCTTTGCCACGCGCGATATTCGGCGTCGCCTGCACCTACCAGAATGCACCGCTCAATCTTGGAAATCAGCTCGTGCAGATAGTCGCTGATGGTCTGTACGATGGTGTGGGCGAACTCTTCGGGTAAGATCCCCTGCAGCGGGTTGGGCAGGGGGATAAGCACGGTGCGCAGGCTTTGGTGGTGAGCGAGCGAGAGCGCGGCGCGCACGGCGTCGGTGAGCGTCTCCCGCGCGGGGATGCGCCCAGCCTCCAGCGCCGCGAGATGCACCACGAAGGGGTATGGCAGCGCGCCGCCCGCCGTAATCGTCGCGTCGCCGAGCGCTATCGGCGCGAGCGCGCGCGTTTTGGCGTGCAACACTGCCCCCCCGCGTTTGATGAACGGGTCGTCGGGGCGCAGGCTCGGCTCGGTGAAGCGCCAGATGCCGTGCGCAGGTATGTGTTCCCCCTGCGCGGCATGGAGCATCGTGTGGCGAATGCGGGCCATCGCGCGATACGGCTCGAATCCGTGCTGGCTCACCCAGCCCAGTATCTGCTGGAATGCCCAGCCGTTTACCGCGTCTGTGCAGAGGATTTGGAACGCGCTTAGCCCGCTCGGACGCTGTGCAATCGCTTGCGCGATTGTCCATGCCGTCTCCTCTGCCAGCGCGCGTCGCAAGTCCAGCGTGTAGTCGGCGAAAGCGACAGTCTGCATGCCCCGCTCGGCGGCGATTGTCAGCGCGTTCAGCAGCCCCTGTAGTTGCAGGCTCGCGTCGGTGGTGTATTGCGCGTCATAGAGGTTCGCGTGTAGAATGTGCTTGAACTTTGTGCGCCCTGCGCCTGTAAGGGCGACGCCTTGCGGGGGCAACGGCGCACACGAGACCGCCTCCTGCTCCACCAGGTCAAAACCTGCAGAGTCGCGGAGCTGCTTGCGGAACCCCTTGGTCATGCGCATCGTGGCATCAGTGGCCAGAATCAGCGCGTCGGCGCCGACGCGATGCAAGCTGGTGTGGGGCAGCACATACAGCTCCACACGCGCGCCCTGCAGGGTGTAGCTCGCCGTCGGGCGCACGCGCGTCATCCAGGGGTGGCTCGCCGTCTGTAGCATAGCGCGGGGATTATACCCAAGCAGGTACAATTGGGTGTCTATGAAAACGGTTGTTATTGTCGGCGCGGGGATGGGCGGATTGTCCACAGCCGCGCGCTTGGCACAAGCAGGCTATGAAGTTACCGTGTTCGAGGCACGCCCCCAAATCGGCGGGCGCATCGGCGAACTGCGGCGCGACGGCTACCGATTCGACACTGGTCCCACGCTGCTTATGATGCTCGAACCCCTCGAACGGCTGTTTGGCGATTTGCATCGGCGCGTGGAGGACTACTTAGACCTTGCGCTGATCGACCCCTCCTATCGCGTCTACTTCGGCGACGGCACGGTGTTCGACTCCACGCCGAATATCGCACGCATGACGCGCGAGATTGCCCGTAAAATTAGCCCCGATGAGGTTCCGGGCTACCTGCGCCTGATGGGCGATTTAAGCGCGATGTACCATGCGGTTGTGCCAGCGTTCGTGCGCAAGCAATATCGGGGCTTAGGCGACCTGTTTACGCCCTATCAGGTGGGGCTGCTGCGGCGCCATCGGCTGCTGAGCAACCTTTGGGCGCGCGTTGGGAGCTATGTGCGCGACGCACGCCTACGGATGCTCTTCTCGTTCCAGACGATGTATCTGGGGCTGTCGCCCAAAGACGCGCTGTGGGTCTACGGCGTGCTGACCTACATGGAGTCGGGTGAGGGGGTATGGTATCCGCGCGGTGGGATGCATCGCCTGCCCGAAGCGATTGCACGCATCGCGCAGGAAGAGGGCGCGCGTATCTATCTCAATCATCGGGTGCAGGAAGTGCTGATTGAGGGCGAGCGCGCGGCGGGTGTGCGCCTACAGTCGGGCGAGGTGTTGAAAGCCGATGTGGTGGTAGTGAACACCGATGCGCCGACAGCCTATCGCGAACTGCTCCCACCCACGCCCTATGCCACGCGCAACTTCAAAAACTCCTGTAGCGCGCTGATGTTCTATATCGGCTACACCGAGCCGCTGCCGCATCAGCTGCACCACAATGTCTACTTCAGTGGCGACTTTGAAGCGAACCTGCGCGAACTGTTCGAGGAGCAGCGCGTGCCGAGCGACCCGTCGTTCTACACTTGCCTCTCCAACCGAACCGACCCGGCCGACGCGCCTGCTGGCTGCGAGAACCTCTATGTGCTGGTCCCTGCGCCGAACCTGACAGGCGAGGACGCCCGCGCCGCCGCTCCGCGCGTGCTGGAGAGCGTCATCAAGCGTGTGGGGCTCAAGCGCGAGTGCATGCAGTTCGTGGAGACGCTGACCCCGCACGAGTGGCAGGCGATGGGTTTGTGGCAAGGCGCGGCGTTCGGGATTGCGCATACCTTCTTCCAATCCACAGCGTTTCGCCCCTCGGTGCAGACGCCGTTCGGAAACTGCTACTTGGTGGGCGCCAGCACGCAACCAGGCAACGGTATCCCGATGACGCTGATTTCCGCCGAGCTCGTCGCCGAGCGCATCATGGGCAAACGGGAGAGAAAAGGGTAAGTCCATCAAGTATCGACCCGTTTTTTTTCTCGAACTGCCACGACGCCCCTTGACAAATCTGCAATTGGGGTATAATATAAAGACTCCCAAGGATGGCAGCCCCGCTTACGGGACTGCCTTTTCCTAATTTGCGGTGGGAGCCACACACTAATAGGAGGTATGAGCAGAACCATGAACCGCAAGGGCTTTACGCTGATTGAGCTGCTGGTCGTGATTGCGATTATCGCGATCTTGGCGGCGATTCTGTTCCCTGTATTTGCGCAGGCACGAGAGAGCGCGCGTCAGACGCAGTGTACCAACAACCAGAAGCAGATTGCCACCAGCGTGCTGATGTATGTGCAAGACTATGACGAGACCTTCCCCATGAGCGCGTACTTCGGACGCAACAACGCGGGTCAGCCGGCACTGGTGGCTATCTACGATGTGCTGGCGCCGTATATCAAGAACACCGATATCTTCGTCTGCCCGAGTTATCGTCCGGGGATCGACTGGCCCCAGCGAGTGCAAGCGGCGAATTCACCTGCGCCTGCACTGGGTACTTTCCGCTATGTCGGCTACATCCCCAACCTCGGTCTGTTCGGTGAGAACTTCTGCCCCGTTGTGAACAAGCGCACACCCGTCACCAAGATTGCCGCCGTCGACGCCCCTGTGAACACCGTGATGCTGTTTGACGGCTACCTGAAGAATCAGGCGGCGTTAGAGTTCCATAACTTCCTGGGCTTCGCGCGCCACAAGGAGGGCTTGGTCATCAACTTTGCGGATGGTCACGCGAAGTGGTGGCGCTGGAACGGAGTGCGCAACATCGCGCCTGCGAGCCAGTTCCCCACGCCAGCCACCGCCTACAATGGTCAGGCGACGCGCGTGGGCGCAGGCGGCTCCTACTACAACTGGCGCGATATCCCTGGCGAGGGGCTGTTGGCGGATGAAGCGCGCTTGCAAGCTGTTAACAGCACCCCTTCTGGTCCGAACGGTCCCTACAACGACCTGCACGGGGTGCCAGGCACGGGCGTGACCGACTCGGAAGACACTGGCTGCTAAGCCAAAGCGCAAGTGAGAAGCCGCGAGCCGAGCGATTGTCGCTCGGCTCGCTCCTATTTACTCCCATAGCGCGGCAAGTTGCCCCAGCGCATAGAACGCCGCGCTCTCGGTGCGCAGGACGCGCTGTCCCAGCGAAACGGCATACACTTCAGGTTGCGCCGCCATCCATTCGCGTTCGGCAGGGCTGAAGCCACCCTCCGGGCCAGCCACGATACTCAACGCTGCAGGGATTGGCATCCGCCGCGCTTGCTGCTTCAGCAGCAGCGCGCCTTCCCACTCATCTAACACGAATACGGGACGCGGCAGCCCAGCGAAAGCGTCTTGCCATCGTCTGAACACTTGGACTTGGGGCAACTGAGCACGGCAGGCGAGTTCCGCCTCTTCTTGGGCGATGGTTTGCCAGCGCGCGGCGTACTTAGCTTGCTTGCTGGCGTCCCAGCGTGCCACCGACCGCTCGCTGGGCGCAAGATAGATTGCCCGTGCGCCGCCTTGCACGCAGAGCCGAATCGCCATCTCCACCTTTTCCGCCCGCGTCCATGCCTGCAGCACGGTGATTGCGAACGGTAGCTCGGTCTCCAGCGGCGCAGGTTGCAGGTGGCCAATTGTAGCGCGGTCGCCCAGTTGCGCGAGGTAGGCGTCGCCATCGCCGCTGAGCAGGCAGACCCAGTCGCCCGCGCGTAAGCGCAGCACATGATGCACCTGATGAGCGACCGCGTCGGGGAGCGTGCCCGCCTCCAGCGCAGGGCGCGGCACGAAGAAGCGCGGCAGCGCGCGCGGCGTCACAACTTGCGAAACACGGCGGCGACCCATGTGCGTCGTCGGCGCACCTCCATAAGCGATAACCCAGCCCTCTCAATCGCGGGACGCACGCCCCCACGCCAATTGCGACCGCTGGTTCCTGAAACGATATATATGCCGCCCGCCTGCAACAACGGCGGAACCAGCGGCGCGCTGGCAATCAGAAAACTACTGATGATATTACATACAATTAAATCAAACACACCCGTAAGCGCGTGGAAGCCGTCGCCCTGAACCACCTGAGCCACGGTAGCGACGCCGTTGCGCTCGAGGTTTGCTTGAGCAATTTTGACCGCCAAGGGATCGTCGTCGACGGCGAGCACCTCACGCGCGCCCAGTTTCGCCGCTGCAATCGCCAAAATCCCCGTGCCTGTGCCCACATCGGCAACGCGCATGCCCGGCTGAACATAGTTGTCTAACAGTTCTAAGCAGAGCGCGGTGGTCGCATGCCCGCCTGTACCGAACGCTAAGCCGGGGTCTAACTGGAGGACTATCTCGTTCGGGTCGGGCTTGTATCGGCTCCAACTGGGCTGCACGCGCAGGCGCGCGCCGAACTTGCGACTGCGGAAATAGCGCCGCCATGCCGTGTGCCAGTTCCGCTCGTGCACAGGCTGTACCTCGAACTTCTGGATGGGTGGTAGCTCGAACTCTGGCAACCGCTGCAGCCGTTGTTCTATCGCACGGAGTTGGGGCTGCTCCGTCGCAGGCAAATACGCAACGACGCTGTAGGGCTGCTCGCGCAACTCCACGCCTGTGCAACCTGAATCAATTAGCACAGCGGCGATGGCGTCCCATGCAGGCGGCGGCGCAACGACCCGAATACTCAGCCATTCCGACGGCGGCTTCATCGATGCAATTATACCGTCAAGCAAAAAAGCCCCTGAGGCGGAGGTCAGCGCCTCAGGAGCAAGTGGCAGGCAGATAAAGCTTTGCCTCATCCCACCACGCCTTCCGCGATGCATCTACGAAGTTCCGTCGCGAGACCTCCGCCATTCTGTTCCCCCCTCTCTTTTACGAAGTGTGTCCTTGCCCGTATGCTTTATCCTCCTTTACTCCCGACTTCCGCTATATATATACAAGAAAGCCCCCCTCAATTCAACGGGAATGAGGGGGGAAATTCGTGTATTTTAAGTTCCTCAAATGTGAAAGCGCCCCTCCCCACACGCGGGGAGAGAAAGCGGGTGAGCGTACAACTTTTGCGTTCACAGGGGCATCGGTGCGTGAGGGCGCGCTGGTGTTTTTGAACACGTCTATGCTTTGCTACATACGGTTCAACCTGCTTGCAGGGGGACGCTGCTGTAGGTGGTG
>JARJMV020000037.1 GCA_029335935.2 bacterium | reverse complement strand
GGGCATAGGATCTCCACGTCTTGGCAGACGCAAGTTAGCGAAGTCGCCCGTCGCCTCCATTTGAACAACGATTTCGTTCTCGTAGTTGATACCGAGACGCGACTCTTCTCCTGCAGCATTGCGCCGAAGAAGGGTGATGTACCCTTTGCGACGATCATTGTTTCTGCCGACGCGCGCTGTATCGCTAAAGCCGTCGCCATCGTCGTCACGACCTTCCGACACAATTCCTGAAGCTCGCAAATCGAAAAGTTCGACAGTTTCACTCGCGCCAGTTGCTGGGTTCTGCAGACGAGCCTACACAGGGTCGCTAATAGCGGTTTCACACCCACCGCCGATGCTATCGCTGAACTGCGGCGCCCACTGAATCTGGGCTTGATTGCCGAAATTGCAGCCAATCACGATATACGAGCTTGCCTGCGAATTCGCGCCGTGCCTACCACAATTCACACAAGCGCGTCCGTGTGTGGAATGCTGCCCCTGAACGCAGTTAGTTCCTTGAATCCAGTTTACATTGAAGCTGGCGCAGGCGCTGGAGGCGGCACAGGGTTGATTAGCAGATCCTACAAAGGCGTTCGCACACTTCGTGTCGCTGCTCGGAATGGAGTAGGTTGCGACGCCGTTGTTCTGGTTAATCACAGGGGTTTGCCCAATCTGCCAAGCCGCTGCTTGCGTGTTCCATTTCCACACCACTTGCGGTTGTTAACAACCCTGCGGCAGACACACTCTGAATTGATGAGTCACTCGGTAGGTACAACACTGGGAATTCTGTGCGACGCTGGGCGCGAAGTGCGTTAGCGTCGCTGCCATCGTTAACGCTCCAATCAGCCAGTTGTATCGTTTCATCAATCGTCATCCTCGCATCTGTTAATGCAGCCGACACGGCGCATGTACCCAACTTGCAAGTTTTGGCATATTCGCTGCATGATAAGTTCCTGATTAACAAAAAATCTGGTACATATGCGGGCGAGGTTCTACCGAGGGTACGCTGGGGGTGTTCCTATGCAGCTTCTCTGGCGTATGCGCAGAGCGTTGCAATCCCACACTGCGATTAGGTATACATATGTCTACCAACCTGTCCTAAAGGGTGGAGGCGACGCGATGCAAACCCAAGAGACCGAGTTCTGGATTGCCTCAGAGCGCAATAGCGAGTATCCGTTCACACGCGAGGATTCGTTCGAGCGCAAGTTGCGTCGGCATCGGAAGTTGCACATGAGTTTGGGCGAGCTGCAGGACGCCCAAAAGCAAGCGATTGCCTACTTGGAGCGCGTGGAGATGGAGTGCTTGCTCGAACGCGCGGAGCTAACTCCCCGCCAACGCTATGTGTGCGAGCAGTATCTGAACGGGCTGACTTTGCGCGAGATTGGCAAGCAGCTGGGCATTTCCAAGCAGGCGGCGGCAAAGACGCTCAAGTTCGCCCTCGTCAAACTCAAGCGCGCATGGCGCGAGAACCCCTTTCACGGCTTAGCCGAGGTCTATCGCCGCGAAGTCAGCCGCTTCGGTTGCCGCCGATAAATCAGCCACGCCGCGATGCCGATTCCAATCGCGTCTATGCCCACATCCACAATCGTGCCCGTGCGTCCGGGCACGAACGCTTGGTGAATCTCGTCTATGACGGCGCGGAGCAGGCTGCTCGCAATTGCCCAGCGCAGAGCGTGCGCCCGCTCCATCCCGAAACTGCCCCGAAACGCCCAGCAGCCCAGCAGCGTGAGCAAAAAGTAGCCTGTGCCGTGCCCCGTCTTGCGGAAGATGTAGTTGAGCATGTGCAGCTGCGCCTCTGTAATCTGTTCGGCAAGCGTCGGGGCAAACTGCGCAAGCAACGCGCGGATCCACCCCGCCGAGTTTTCGGGGCTGCCCGCTTGCGATGAGAAGTAGAAAATCAGGAGCACCACCGCACACCACAGCACAGCAGGTAGCCAGCGCATCAGACGGCGACTCCTTCCGCAGGTTTCAGCAATGCAATCAGCATGAACAGCCCTGCCGCGACGAGCGCGACCGCCGCGCCTGGCGGTATCGGCTGCCACAGCGCGACCAGAAACCCCGCCGCCAGACTAACAAACCCCAACAGCGCACTGACCGCCAACATCCCGCGAAAACTTTGACATACCGCCCGTGCGGACGCCGCAGGCAGTACGAGCAGGGCGCTAATCGGCAAGATGCCCACCGCGCGCACGCCTACCGCCACCGCCAGCGACAGCCCCACCAGAAACAGCGTCTCCACCATGCGCACGGGCACGCCCTGCGCCAACGCCAACTCACGATGGAAGCCAATCCGAATTAACGGACGCGCCAGCCCCAGCAGCAGCGCCAGCGCGGTACAGTCCACCCCGAACAGCCGCCACAAGTCGCTCCGCTCAATCGCCAGCACATCGCCGAACAGCAGCGCGCCCAGCGCCAGCGGCGACTCGGCAAGGCTAATCAGCGCGATGCCCAGCCCCGACACGCCCGTAATGGCGACCACCAGCAGCGTGTCGGTCGGCAGGCGCGTGCGTGCCTGAAACCACGCCACCAGCAGCGCGAACAGCGGCGCAGTCGCCAAAAGCGCGTCGCCCAGCTGCCAACCCAGCAGCCCTGCAATCGCCGCGCCGATGAACGCCGAGTGCGCCACCGCGTCGCTGAGATACGCCACGCGCTGACCCACCACAAACACGCCCAGCAGCGGATAGACCGCCGCCAACAGCGCCATCGCCCACAGCGCATGACGCACGAACTCAAACGCCAGCCACTCCGTCAGCATCCCATCAAGTATACTCTACACGGTGAGCCTGCGCCTGAACTGTGCGACTTCGACGCCCCGCCAGAGCCCCTCACTGCCCGCCCCAAGCGCGGCTCCGTGCGGTGTTGGACGCGCCCAGGTGCCGGTGGCGTCACTCGTCGCGCTCCAGAAACTCTTTCATCACGGGCTTGAGCATCGGTTTGACGCGCTCTACCAGAAACGAGTCATGTCCCCACGCGCTCTCAATCACGAGATGCTCGGCGCGTTTGCCCAGCGATTGGAGGATGTCCACCGCCTCTTGCTGTCCCGTGGGTGGGAACAGCCAGTCAGAGGTGAAGCTCACGAAGCGCATCGTCGCCTGCACGCGCTGGAGCGCCTCGCGCAGGTCGCCCCCGCCGTAGGTGTAGCCCAAGTCGAAGTGGTCCATCGCCCGCGTGATATAAAGGTAGCAGAACGGGTCGAACCGCTGCAGGAAGGTGGTCGCTTTGTATTCCAGGTAGCTTTCCACTTGGTAGGTGACGCTCCAGAACTCGGTTTCGGGCACGGTGTCGCGCGCGAACTTGCTCCAGAGGGCGTGTTCCGAGAGGTAGGAGATATGCGCCAGCATGCGCGCGAGCATTAGTCCGC
>JARJMV020000026.1 GCA_029335935.2 bacterium | reverse complement strand
GGGCAACACAACACGCTTCGGAACTGCGCCTTTTCTGGGCATATGCGTCTCTCCTCCAGATTACTTCTTCGCTTTGGGTCGCTTCGAGCCGTATTTAGAGCGTCCCTGCATGCGTCGGTCTTGGTTGCGTGTGGTTTTCTGTTCCTCGACGCCGTTGCAGTCGAGCGTGCCGCGAATGATGTGGTAGCGCACGCCTGGCAAGTCTTTCACGCGCCCGCCGCGCACCAGCACAACCGAGTGTTCCTGCAGGTTATGTCCGATGCCCGGAATATACGCCGTGATTTCAACGCCGTTGGTCAGGCGCACGCGAGCGACCTTTCGAAGCGCGGAGTTCGGCTTCTTCGGCGTCATGGTGCGTACAATCGTGCAGACGCCCCGCCGCTGCGGACACGCCTGCAGCGCGGGCGACTTCGTCTTCCGTAGCTTCGGCTTGCGACCCTTACGTATTAACTGGTTAATCGTCGGCATAGATACGCCTCCATCGGCTGGAGCGCAAAAGAAAGCCTCTCGCACGCGGGGTGGAGAGGCTTCGGTGCGCCTGTTCAAGCGCGTCTCAGGCTGAATCGCAACGCCGCTTCCGGCGTCGGTTCAGATGCCTCATCCCGCGTGCGAAACCGCGCTCTTGTATGGTTCGGTTCATAGTGAGAAATGAACCTCCAGCGTTCGCCACATAAGGCTACGCCCCAGCGGTACATATTATAACCGATTCTATGCACGAAAGTCAAGGGGGGGTAATACATATACAACCCTTCAGACAATCGCTCGGCAAACCCAAGCGGAATACGATTTCCGCTATCCGCCTCTTGCAGGAACCAAGCATTTTATGCCAAAATTCTGCTCGGAGGCAGTTATGCACTCACAACCAAAGAATCAAGCGGAGCTGGAAAGATTGAGACAGCGCGTTGCAGAGCTGGAACATGCACTGGAAGTCCATGTTTGGGGAGGTGTCCTCTTTCAAGAGAGCGCCTTGCCCCAACTCATCGTGGACTACGAGACGGGCGCAATTTTAAATGCCAATGCTGCGGCGCGCCGTTTCTATGGCGAGGCGCTCTTGCAACAGTTGATGTCCGACTGCCTCTGCGCCGAAGGTTTGGAGTGGAAACGCGATTTGAAACCGCTGCTCGACCAGCAGCCGTATGGAGTGCGCGTTTCGCGCCAACACACCTATAACAACGATATCCGCACGGTGGAGGCGCACTATGCGCGGATGCACCTGCACGGGCGACCTGTGGTGCATATGGTTATTGTCGACATCACCGACAAAGAATGCGCGCGGCAAGAGTTAGAGTCAACCAAAGCACGCTACGAAGCGTTCATTCAGCTCTCCAATGAGGGCATCTGGCGTAACGCACTCACTGAGCCAATCCCTGTCCAGCTCCCCCTCGAACGCCAGATTGCACTTATTTTTGAGCGTAGCTACTTAGCAGAGTGTAATCCCGTCTATTGTCGCATGTGGGGCGCACAGTATCCGAAAGAGTTGATTGGTCACTTTATGCGTGAGCGCGTTTCGCCGGAAGACCCCAAGAATATCGAGATGGTACGCCAGTTTATTATGAACGGTTATTCCCTTTCAGGGTGGCTGTTTGAGGTTCCGAAGGCTGACGGCGACTGTCTCTATTTGCTATGTAGCCTTCAGGGCATCGTCCATGAAGGGTTGTTGTGCGGCACTTGGGGTGTCTGCCGTGATCTGAGCGAGCTTCTCAGGACCCAGCGCGCGCTTCAGCAAAGCGAGGAGCGGTATCGCACCTTTATCGAGTATGCCAACGAGGGGATATGGCGTTTCGACATGCGCGAACCAATCCCTGTTAGTTTGCCGATCGACCAGCAGGTAGACCTTCTCTTTCAACACGCCTACTTAGCCGAGTGCAACGATGCTTTCGCCCGCATGTACGGCGTTGCATCGGCGCAGGCGTTGATTAATATCGCCTTGCGTGAGCTGCTCATTCCCACCGAGCCGCAAAATCGCGAGATGCTACGCGCCTTTGTGCAGAACAACTATCGCGTGGAGGGGGTTGTATCCAAAGAGCGCGCTGCCGACGGCAGTGAGCGCTACTTCTTGAACAGCTTTTTCGGGATTGTGGAGGATGGCGCACTAATGCGCGCTTGGGGGGTCCAAACCGATATTACCGAGATGCGACGCCTCCAAGAGCAGTTAGACCAAGCGTACCGACTGGAGAGCATCGGTCGGCTGGCAGGGGGGATAGCGCACGATTTTAATAATGTGCTGACAGCGGTGCTTGGCTTCGCGGAGTTGGCGCGGGGGCGCGTGCAAGACGAGACAACCCTGCGCTATCTCGACGGCATCACCCAAGCTGCCGAGCGTGCCGCGAACCTGAACCGCCAACTCCTTGCCTACGCCCGACGACAAATCATCCAGCTCACCCCAATCGACCTGTCGACATGGCTGGAAGGCACACTGGACATCCTGCGGCGCGTGCTGCCCGAAAACATTCGGCTGGAAACCCAAGTCCAACGACCGCTGGGGACCGTTCAAGCCGATCCCAACCTGTTGCTGCAAATCGTGTTGAACTTGTTGGTGAACGCGCGCGACGCAATGCCTGACGGCGGCACCATCACGATTGCACTGCAGAATAAAACTGTGCGCCGCCTACGCACGAACCATGTCCCGAACGGACACTATGTCACTTTGACGGTTATCGATCGGGGTACAGGCATCTCGTCGGAAGTGTTGCCCCATATCTTCGAGCCGTTTTTTACTACGAAGCCGTTCGGGCAGGGTACAGGGATGGGTTTGGCGGCGGTGCAAGGCGCAGTGCAACAGCTTGGCGGCGCTATCGAAGTGCGGACGCGCGTGGGCGAAGGCACTCGGTTCATAGTCTACCTGCCGCGTATTCTCGCCTCCAAACGGGCACGGCTCGATACGCACACGCAACCGACTTAGCCGCACCTGGTCGCCCCCTGTACCCACCTGCCCAACCATGAAACGCCTCCCTGCACTTTCTGGCAGCTCCCTATCGGGTATCTTATAGGGCGTCCCCGCGCCGATGCGTGGAGGCTCAAGGTAGAGCGACAGCTGGAGGAACAGAGAGATGTCTATACTCCCTGATTGGACGACGCCAACAAGCAATTTGGAGATTGAGAATCTTTTGGGTCAAGCGAGTCCCTTGTATCATAATCTTTCGGTAGCGAGTTTGGTAGAGCGCGCGGTCTCTAACGGTGAAGCGCAGTTAGCCTCGAACGGCGCGTTAGTGGCTCGCACAGGGCAATACACAGGTCGTTCACCCAAAGACAAGTTTATTGTGCGCCGCGCGGAGTACGAGTCGCTGATTGACTGGGGCGTGGTGAACCAGCCGATGACGCCTGAAGTGTTCGAGCGGTTGCTGCTGCGCGTCACGGCGTATCTTTCGAACCGACCGCTATATGTGCAAGATTGCTACGCTGGGGCGGACCCGCGCTATCGGCTCAGCGTGCGCGTGATTACCGAGCAGGCGTGGCACAACCTCTTCGCGAAGCAGCTCTTTATTCGCCCGCACTGCGATGAGCTGGCGCACTTCCGTCCGAACTTCACGGTGTTGCACGCGCCAGGCTTCAAGACCGACCCCGCCGTCGATGGCGTGCGCAGCGAGGTGGTCGTTGCGCTCGATTTCACGCGCTGCGTCGTGCTGATTGCGGGCACTGCCTACGCTGGGGAGATTAAAAAGTCCATCTTTACGGTGATGAACTTTCTGCTGCCGCTGCAGGGTGTCTTCCCGATGCACTGTTCGGCGAATGTGGGCGCGTCGGGGGATGTCGCGCTCTTTTTCGGGCTGAGTGGCACGGGCAAGACCTCGCTCTCTGCCGACCCTAAGCGCCGACTCATCGGCGACGACGAACACGGCTGGAGCGATACGGGCGTGTTCAACTTCGAGGGCGGGTGCTATGCCAAGTGTATTCGGCTCTCGCGCGAGCATGAACCGCAAATCTGGCATGCGATACGCTTCGGCAGCGTGGTGGAGAATGTGGTGGTAGACCCTATCACGCGCGAGCCGAACTACGACGACGCCTCGATCACCGAGAATACCCGCGCGGCGTATCCAATAGACTACATCGAGGGCGCGGTGTGGCCCAGCGTCGGGGCGCACCCAAACCACCTCTTCTTCCTCGCCGCCGATGCGTTCGGCGTGCTGCCCCCCATCAGCCGACTGACGGTGGAGCAGGCGATGGAGATGTTCCTGCTCGGCTACACGGCGAAGGTGGCAGGTACCGAGCGCGGCGTGAAAGACCCTGAAGCGACCTTCAGCGCGTGTTTCGGCGCGCCGTTCCTGCCGATGCCCCCCGCACGCTACGGCGCGATGCTCGCGGAGCAGCTGAGCCGACACCAAGCGCAAGCGTGGCTGGTCAACACAGGCTGGACGGGCGGCGCGTTCGGCCTCGGGCAACGCATTCCCATCCGCTACACTCGCGCGATGATCCGCGCCGCGCTCGACGGCGCGCTGCAACAAACCGATTACCGCACCGACCCCATCTTCGAACTGCAGGTTCCACAGAGCGTCCCCGATGTGCCCACTGAGCTGCTCAACCCGCGCGAAACTTGGCGCGACAAGAACGTCTATGAGATGCAAGCGCGCCAACTCGCCGAGCGGATGCAACAGCAACTCAGAGCCGTTCATCGGGTATAATTCGGTAGGAGGCGAACACTAATGCAAAACGGCAACGGCACTATCCGCACCATCCGCCTGAAGGTGCGTCGGCAGGACGGACCGAACCAGAAGCCTTACTGGCAAGAGTTCCACCTGCCGTACCGCCCCAATATGAATGTCATCTCCTGCCTGATGGAGGTTCAGCGCAATCCTGTAGATAGCAGCGGACACGCTGTATCGCCCCCCGCGTGGGAAGCCGCCTGCCTGGAACAGGTGTGCGGCACCTGCACGATGGTGGTGAACGGCGTGGTACAACAATCCTGCGCCGCGCTTATCGACCAAGTGGGCGTGCACAAGGGGGATACTATCGAGGTCACCTTAGAGCCGATGAGCAAGTTCCCCGTTGTGCGCGACCTGATTGTCGATCGCAGCCGAATGTTCGACGCGCTCAAGAAGTTGCAAGCGTGGGTACCGATGGACGGCTACCACGACTTGGGTCCTGGTCCGCGCATCGACGACGCCACGCGCGAGCTGCGCTATGCGTTCGCGCGCTGCATGACCTGCGGCTGCTGCATGGAGGCGTGTCCCCAGTATAACGAGCATTCGGCGTTTATCGGGCCCGCGCCGATTGCGCAGGCGAAGTTGTTCAACCTGCACTATGCTGGCGCGACACTGGCGAACGAGCGACTGGAAGTGCTGACGGGTCCCGAGGGCATCACGGGCTGTGGCAACGCGCAGAACTGCGTGAAGGTCTGCCCCAAAGGCATTCCGCTTACCCGCGCGATTGCCGAGCTGCACCGCGACACGACCATCTACCGTCTGAAGAAGTGGCTGGGGATTATCCCCGACAAGCTG
This sequence comes from bacterium, assembly GCA_029335935.2. GTDB lineage: Bacteria > Armatimonadota > Fimbriimonadia > Fimbriimonadales > GBS-DC > GBS-DC. The sequence continues at coordinate 16,370 of JARJMV020000026.1, read as the reverse complement.
GTCGGCGAGGGCGCAGAGTGATGCGCATCTTGGTCACCAACGACGACGGCGTCTACGCCGAGGGGATACGGCTGCTGGCGCAGCGGCTGCAACCCCTCGGCGAAGTTTTTATCGTGGCGCCCGACCGCCCCCGCAGCGCGACTGGGCACTCCATCACCCTGCACAAACCCCTGCGCCTACACCGTATCCACCTGCCCGATGGCGCCATCGCCTACGCGACGAACGGCACGCCCACCGACTGCGTCACGCTCGGCACGCACGCCGTGCTGAACCATCGGGTCGACCTGGTGGTGTCGGGCATTAATGCTGGTCCGAACTTGGGCTGGGATCTCACCTACTCGGGCACGATTGCCGCTGCGATTGAAGGCGCCATTCACGGCGTCAGCGCGATTGCCGTCTCGCTCGCGGCGGAGGAGGTGTTGCCTTTAGCCCGCGCCGAAGCCACCAACGAACCGTTCCAAAGCGAGTTGCCCCCGATGCACTATGAGACCGCCGCGCTCGCCGCGCTGAATATCGCGCGACTGGTGCGTGAACATCCGCTGCCCGAACATACCTTCCTAAATGTGAATGTGCCGAACTTGCCCCCCCACGAGGTTAAAGGCTACCAAATCACGGCGCTGGGCAGACGCCAATATGCCGACCGCATCGAGTCGCGCGTCGACCCAGCAGGGCGCCCCTACTACTGGCTCAGTGGCAGCTTGGTGGAGGAGCGCGACCAGCCCGGCACAGATGTCTACGCCGTTGCGCACGGCTATGTGTCGGTCACGCCCGTGCATCTCGATTTCACCGCCTACAACTTGCTGCAGCCGATGCAAGAGTGGCTTAGCAAGTTGCACCTGATTACGGACGGTGCGTAGCTTCGCCCGTGTCCAGCCGCGCCGACGCTGGCACAATCTGCCCATTCTCCCGAGCGAGGTAATGCACCTCTGCGACGCCGTTGCGCAGCAGGTGTTCACGCGCGGCATCCAACCCGAAGCCGACCTGCGCGGGGCGGTGGCTGTCGTCGCCGATGCAGAACTTCACGCCCATCCGTGCGCCCATCTGCACTATCCAATCGGCAGGGTAGGGCTGGTCTAACCCCTTGCGCAACCCCGAGGTGTTCACCTCCACGCGGGCGTCCACCGCGCGTACCGCCTCCAGCGCGGTCTCGACGGCTCGGCGCACGCGCGGGGTGGATACTTGCTCGGGGAAGCCCAACCGCGTCGCCTTCAGGCGCACCAGATCCAAGTGCCCAATCACCTCGGGGCGCACCGCCTGCGCCATCTCCGCCACTTTGTGATAATACTGCACAGCGACCTCCTCCATGCCGCCCACCTGCTCCATCATCTCCAAGAAACTCTGCTCGGAGTAGCCGTCGATGGAGGCGTCGTGGAGGTAATGCACGGAGCCGACGATGTAGTCGAACTGATACTGCTGGCGGTAGTGTTGCACCAGCGCCACATAGCGGTCTTGCGGCACGACCTCGATTTCGAAGCCGCGCAGCACCGTCAGCCTATCGGCGAACTCCTCTGCGAGCTGGCGAACCGTTTGCGCGTACCGTTCGAAGGTTTGCTCTAAAGTCTGGGGCGTCCACCCCCACTCGATCTCTTGGGGATAGAGGAACTTGGGGTCGACGCGGGGCATATGCTCGGCCACGCCGAACACATGATAGCCTGCTTCACACGCCGCTTCCAGAATCTCGCGCAGGCTCCCCTCCGCGTGCTCGCAAAACTCGCCGCTGTGCCCACCGTGCAGCGAGATTCTCCACTCCGCCTTGTGCATAGCGCATGAAGTATACCCCTCAGGTATCCTTAGGGCATGGATTGGCGAGCGCGTCTGCAGGCGTATCTTGCGCCGCGCGTCGCGATGGTGGATGAGGCGTTGGCGCGTTGCTTGGCGTATCACTTGCCGTTGCCGCGCGTGTTGCCCGACGCGATGCGCTCTGCGGTGTTAGCCGGGGGCAAGCGACTGCGCCCGATTTTGTGTATCGCGGCGGCAGAGGCGATGGACGCACCTGCGCAGACCGTGCTGCCGACCGCCTGCGCGATTGAGCTCATCCACGCTTTCAGCCTCGTGCATGACGACCTGCCCGCGATGGACAACGACCGCCTGCGCCGTGGACAGCCCACCGTGTGGGTGCAGTACGGTGAGGCGATGGCGATTCTGACGGGCGACGCGCTCTTTGCCCAAGCGTTCGAGCTTATGACCGAGCAGGCGCGCCATACGCCCCCCGAACGCGTGGTGCAGGCGATCCGCCTAATTGCCCACGCTACGGGCGTCCAAGGCATGTGCGGCGGGCAAGTGGAAGATATTCTCTGTGAGGGGCAGGTTGTCTCGGAGACGCAGCTGCGATTCATTCACGCCCACAAAACGGGCGCGCTGATACGGGCCAGCGTCTTATCCGGCGCGATTCTTGCAGGCGGCGCGGAGCCGAAGGTGGAGACGCTGGATCGCTACAGCCACGCACTGGGATTGGCGTTCCAGATTACCGACGATATCTTAGACGACACGGCGTCCACTGAACAGCTCGGCAAACCTGCAGGTTCCGACCGCGCGCACCGCAAAGCCACCTACACCGCGCTGTTCGGCGTCGAGACGGCACGCCAACACGCGCAGCAAGCCCTGCAGGACGCGCTCGCCGCGTTGGATCCGCTGGACGCCCGCGCCGACCCCCTCCGCTGGATCGCAATCTACGCCGTCCACCGAGAACGATGAAGAGCTACCATACCCCCACGCGAATCAGGTACACTGAAATGGTATGGAACACCTGCTTGCCAACGCGCTGCGCCAAGTGCGCGAGCAACTGATTGCGTCGGAAGACGACACCCTGTTGGACTTATGCGTCCTGCTCCGCGATGTGAGTGCAGGCTGGAGCCACCTGCCAGAGGAGACGCGCGACTCCGTAGCCCGTGCACTTGAGAGCGCGCAGCCGCTTACGCAAGGTTCGATTCAGGTGTTATTGGAAGAGCTCAGCGCCTATCAGAAGCCCATCGGTCGCGCCGCTGCGCAGGCGCAGAGCCTCCGCTACCCCAGTGCGCGTGAGGCACAGCACGCCTACGAACACCTCGCCGGCGCGCCTGCATTCACCGACCGAAGCCGACTTCACGCCGTGCTTCGCGCCGCCGAACTGGTCGAGCCGCAAGCCACATTATCCGACCGCGCCCAGGAGCTAATCCGTGCCCTCCACAGCGCGCAGGTCTTCCCGGAATATAGCGCGAGCGTTAGCGTCCTGCTCGGCTTGGCGTTTCTGCAGGCGAATGGCGTCTCGGTAGACCTTGAGCCAACGCAGGTAGGCGCGCTGGTGGCAGCCGTGTTCCAGAACGAACGGCTCCAGCTACCCCATGCGATTGCAGAACCCGACCCGCGCGCGTGGAGCGACATCTTGGACAACCTGATTGCCCGCTACCGTGAGCCGATGCTACGCACGGAACGCGCCCTGAAAGAGACCCAACTCGTGCGCGTGGCGCAGTTGCCCGAGGCGCAGCGTGCGGTGTTGCAACCTGCGCCCGGACCCCGCTCCGAATGGCGCTATCTCACCCTGCAAGACCTGATTTGGCTCAACAGCGAGATTGTCAAGTCGCCGCAGCCCTACAGCTACGACCGCTTGGAAGAGGCGACCTATTACCAGTACAGTTATCGCGAGAGCCGCGATGTCCCGTTGCAGGCGGCGCGGTTCCTGTGGGGGTATCTGAAATATCGTCCGTTCGCACGGGGCAACTTAGCGACTGCGCTGGTTGCAACGCTGGCGTTTCTGCACATCAACGGCTACGAGACGCGCCTACCTGCCGAGCGCGCTGCGGAATGGATCGAGCAGGTCGCCCTACGGCGCAAGCACCCCCTGAACGCAATCCGTCAAATCGCCACGCCCGCGCTCGGTGGCGCGCGCCCCGTATCGCTGCGCGAGCTTGCCCATCACCTGATGGAGCATTACGAACACGCGCTGCGCCACTTGGGCGAGAAATAGTCTAAAACGGCAGCACCGAGACCGATTTCGCCACCAGCGCAAGCGCGATGCCCAGCATGCCAATCAGCCCCATGCCGCAGAAGAAGCCCGCCAGCAACACAGGCGCGTAGCGTACCCAGTTCTCCTCGCCATAACGCTTCTTGAAGTAGCGATGCCCCAGCCACGCGCCCAGCAACTTCGGTAGCGTGAAGTGTGGCAACTGACCCACGCCGCTGACCAGCCCGTAAAACAGCAACATCGGGAACTTGAACGCGCTGAATAACCAAAACAGCCCCAGTCCCGACACGAACCCCGCCACGATGCGCGGGATGTTCAGCGCGTTCAGCACCACCTCGCGTATCTGGCTCTGCGGCAGGTTAATCTGTTTCCAGACCGCCTCCATCTGCGCGTAATAGGGCCACATCTTCTGCGCGAATGGGAACAGCGGCGAGGGGATGGGGCTGGCTTTCCAGAAGAACGCCCAGAACAGGAAGCTCGCCAAGAAGATAACGGGCAGCATCACCAACTCCGCTTTCAAGATGCTGGTGAACTTCGTGCCTGTAAGCTCCACCTCGCGGAACCGCTGCGCCGACGCGCCGTGGTCGTACAACGGCAGCGGCGCATACCAGATATCGACGCGCGGGTAGCGACTGCTGATAATCGCCACCTCTTTGATGAACGGCACAGATACACCCTGACCCGTCAGCCCCACCATGCGCGCGGAGACATAACTATTGAGCGGGCTCCAGAGCAGCCCGAAGCCTGCCACAATCCATAACGGGAAGTCGGGCACGAGCCAGCGACAGATCCCGATATACGAGACGACCGAGACTGCCCACACCACGAGCGGAACCCACAACGGCGGGTCGCCGCGCCCCGGAGGCGGCGCAAGCCCACGCAGGCGCAACGATTGGTTCGTGCGGTACTCGCGCAGCGTGCGTACCACCATCCCGACACCAATTGCCGCCACCGCCAACTGCAACCCGACAATAATCGCCAGCCAGAAATCCAAGTCGGCGGCAAGCTTGGTCTGCAGGGCAGGCGAGTTCGGTTGCCAGTTCGGGATAAAACCCGCACGATACAGCATCGGGTTCATCACCACATAGGTCGCGACCGAGCTAATCGCCGCGCCCAGCAGGATATGATACGGCAATACGAACCCCACCAGCACCTCACCGAGATTGATAGATATCCCGACAATAGCGGTGGGCAGGCTCGCCTCCACATTCTGCGTCAGGTCTAAAAACGGGATGGGGATCAGTTGCAGCGCGTTGCCGAACAGCGTGCCCGTGAAGACGGGGATGCCCACATAGAACAGCCCGAAGCCCATGCCGACCACCGCGCCTGTAGAGAAGACGCCCCAGCGCCACGACTCCTCGCGATTGCCTGCCTCTGCCAGCGCAAGTGCGCCCGCCGCCGCCACAGGCGCCAGTGGGAACGGCAACCTCTCCACATCGGAGGTCATCCGAAACAGCATGTAGCCCATGCTCATCCAGCTGGCACGCCCCAAAATCTCTGTAATCAGCAGCAAAAACAACGGCAACGCCCACGCGCTGTCCAAAAAGGTGCGCTGGCGCAGCGCAGTCGAATCGGGCGCAGGAACCGCCCAGCTCGGAATCTGGTCGGCAATCCCCGCTGCCGGTGCAGACTGCACAAAGAACTGATCCCAAATCTTCCACTGCAGGGGACCCCCCGACAGCCCATAGATGCCCATCGCAGTAAGCGACGCGGCGATGTAATAGAGCATATAAATCTCTTGGCGTTTGAGCGGTTGCAGTGAGCGACGCATCACCTCCGCGAACAGCACTATCGTCACCCACTCCGCCGCCGCGCCCAAGCCGACGCCTGCCACCAGCCCCATGTAGATGCTGCCAGGCAACATCACGAACGCCACGAACAGCAGCCCCAGAAAGGTTCGGAGGGTGAACCCATCTTGGAACCTATGCTCTTCGGCGGCGACATCCTCGGCGGTCTGCCGCGCACGCACCAAATCGTCTTGAACTGCCATCGAGCATTGGGATTCCACGCAGGCGTTGGTATTCCTGCTGCAGGCGTTGCATTCGGCGGTTAACTTGTGCCTGCGCCTTGGCTCATATACCACATCGGCGCGCAGTCGCTGTCATAGGTCGCAATGGATGCTCATGTGCCCCCCCAAGCAAACTTGAAACAGACGCTTGGAGGGGCGCAGGGAGAAGGACTCTTATTGTGCCAGCCGTCGGCGCTCCCAGCGACTTCGCCCACGCCACTGCACGCGCCCAGCCCTGCGCCGTAAGACACAGATGCCCCAGCGGGTCTAAATAGTGCGGGTCGCAGCCCATCTGCAGCATCAACGCCTGCGGCTGGAACCGCGCGAACGCTCTCGGAACTACCGCCTCGAACGCCGCCCACCAAGTGCATCGTCGGTGTAGGGCGCAAGCGGGATGTTGACCGAAGTCCCCTCCGCTGCGCCCTCGCCGAACTCGTTGGGTGCGCCTGTGCCTGGAAACAGCCACTTACCCCCCTCGTGGATTGAGACCGTTAGCACGCTGGGGTCGCGGTAGAAAATCCACTGCACGCCGTCGCCGTACTCTTGGGGGTCAGGACGCTTGGCAGGCGCATAGCGCGTGCGTCGCCACACAAAGCCTGCGCGTCGCAGGAACTGGTGTATGGTCTCAATATGCACCTGTTTGCAACGCGCTTGCCAAACCCGCTGCCTGCACGCGAGTTGAAACGATACAGGTCGTTCAGATTGAGCGTTTTGAGACGCTCGTGACGCCACTCGCCCATCGGAACCATCACAGCCTCTTGAAACATTTTGAACTTACGCTGCTTCGTGAAATGGAGGAGCCGTTCCCAAGCGTCGCGAAAACGATTAGGTCACTTGCCCGGATAGCAGTTTTTCTTATGCCAGATATATACCTGCTATATGAGGTTGCGTTGCGCATTCTCGCAGTGTCTCCTACATCGTGAAGCGTCTGCGTTTCCCGATGCCTGCAGGGAAGGGTTTGGAGAGTAGAGGCGCCGACTTCCGAGGTAGGGATAGGCGTATCCGCACTCTTGAGGGTCGCTTATGGCAGGATTTTTCTGGTCTGCGCCATAAGAGATAGTATGCGCCGAGGGTTTATCGCGTGGGTTCTTGGGACGCTCAGCGTCGCGCTGATGTGGGCAGATGCGCCGAAGGTGCAGGCGCGCGCGGCAGTGCTGATAGACGCCGAAACTGGGCAGACGCTCTATGCTCGCCACGCTCATAAGCAGCTGCCCCCTGCCAGCCTCACCAAGATTATGACCGCGATTCTGGTGCTGGAGGCGTGTGATTTGGACGACACGTTGCAAGCCTCCAAGCGCGCGGTGAACACCCAGCCCAGTTCGATGAACCTGCGCGTCGGCGAGCAGGTGAAGGTGCGCGACATGCTGTACGCGCTGATGCTCCGTTCCGCCAACGACGCCGCCGTCGCCTTAGCCGAGCATGTGGCAGGCTCCGTCGAAGCCTTCGCGCAACAGATGAACCAGAAAGCGCGTGAACTCGGCGCAAAACGCACCCACTTCGTGAACCCGCACGGCTTGCACCACCCCAAACACCTCTCGACTGCCTACGACCTCGCGCTTATCACACGATACGCCATGCAAAACGAGACCTTCCGCGCGATTGTGAAGACGCCTCACTACATCGTGGAGCGCTCCATCAATCAAGCTGATTTATGGATGGTGAACAAGGCGAAGTTTTTGAAAGAGTATCCCGACGCGGAAGGCGTGAAGACGGGCTACACGAACCCTGCTGGGTTCTGCTTTGCAGGCGCGGCGACGCGCGATGGGCGACGGCAGATCACGGTGGTGCTGAACAGCCCCCAGCGCGAGGCAGACACTATCGCGCTGATGGAACACGGCTTCAACGATTGGGAGCGTATCGAGCTAACTCCCGACGAAGCGGTGGGCCGCGTGCGTGTGGAAGGCGGTGTGGTGGAGCAGGCGTCGGTGCGCTTGGCGACGCCGCTGGTGTGGCTCGCACGCAAGTCCGAGCGGACGCGCTATGAATGGGCAGTGCAGGCGCAGCCGCTGAGCGCGCCCCTGCAGGAAGGCGACCCCGCAGGCTGGCTGGTGGTGTATCGCGATGGGAAGCCCTACAAAAAAGCGCAGGTGGTGATTGCCCAAGCGGTGGCGCGTGAACCCACGCGAACGCTCCCCATCGGCGGCGCGCTGACGACAGGACTCATCCTCGGCCTAGTCAGCTGGCGACTGCGCAGCCGCCGTCAGCAGCAGCGCGTGCGACTCATGCGCCGACCGATAGGAGAATGGCATCCCTAACGCGACCTCAACGCTCGCGCACCCCCAATAAATAGGCGAGCAGCAGCCCCAGCGCAAGCGTGCCCCACAAAAACTTCGACCAGCTGGGGAACGCATAGAACGAGAAGAACGCCTCTGTGAACGCCGCGATGAGTATCAGCACCAGCGAGCCTGCAAGCATCCAGAAGGCGTCGGGGGCGACTTGGCGCACAGACTCCGAGCGCGTCCAATCGCCTGGGGCAATCATCGCGCGCCCCAACATCAGCCCCGCACCCCCACACAGAAACACTGCGCCCAGCTCTGGCACGCCGTGCGGATAGATCGAAACCAACAAAAACCCCAACTTGCCCACATGGTACATCTCGCCCGCTAATGTGCCCAGCAGGAACCCGTTGGTGATTAGCAGATAGACCGTCGGGATCCCCCAAAACACGCCCAGTCCGAACGCCAGCATCGCCACGCGCGAGTTATTCACAAAGTAGAAACTGCTCATGATGGAGGCAAGCCCCACCTCGCCAGGCTTGCGCTGTTCGCCCGACTTCCACTGCTCGAACACAGGGCGCCACTGCGGGTCGACGAGGGCTTGCGCGGCGTTGGGATTGACAAGCAGGATAACAAACGGGATGAGCGCGCCCAGCATCGTGAGCGCGATTGCCAGCCACACATACCAGTGGCGTCGGCGCACGGCGTCGGGGAACGCATACCAGAAGCGTCGGAGCGCACTACGCACACTGCCGCGCCGCGCCCGGTAGAGCGCCCCATGCGCCCGACCCAGTAGGCTGTTGAGGTACTCCACCACTTGGGCGTCTGCGCCCTGCTGCCGTGCATACGCCAAATCCGCCGCCGTCTGGCGATAGAGCCTGCCCAACTCGTCGAGCGCGGCGCGGTCTAATCCACCACGCGCACCCCACTGCAAAGCGTCCAGCAACTGCTCGAACCGCTGCCAACGCGCCCGCCGACGCTCCACAAACGCGCGGACATTCATACCCCAATTATAGACCAACGCCTTCAGGTATATAACAGCCCGACTTTCCGAGAGAGCCATTCAGGGTTGGGGCTGGGGTTCGCCGAGCGCGCGGCGTCGCCCCGATTTCCAGCGGTCGTGCAACCAGAGCCACTGGTCGGGATAGCGACGCACATAGGTCTCCAGCACATCGTGCAACGCTTGCATCACGCGCTGCTGGTCGTACCCTGCGTCGCCTGTGGGTTCAAAGCGCATCGGGGGCAGAATCTCGATGCGGTGGTAATCGCCGGGCAGTCGCACATTGAAAAGCGGCACGAGCGGCGCGCCTGTGCGCAGATGGAACACTGCAGGTCCTGCGACGCTACCTGCTTTCTGTCCGAAGAACTCCACATATACATCGCCTGCGTTCTGGTCGGGCAGGATCCCTACCGCCTCGTTGGCGCGGAGCGCTTTCAGCACAAGGCGCGCCGCGTTGCCGCGCGGGAAGACCCTGTAGCCGCTGCGCTCGCGCACCATCGTCACCAGTGCGGTGGCGTCCTTGTCGTCGGCGTCGCGCGCAATCACCGAGATGGGGTAGCCCAACATACAGAGATAGCGCGCCATCAGCTCCCAGTTGCCGAAATGCCCCGTGATGAGCAGGACGCCTTTGCCCGCGCGCAGCGCGGCGTCCAGATGTTCCAGTCCGAGGATTGTGATACGCCGTTCGAGTTGTGCGCGGGTCATGCTGGGCGCTTTGAGGAACTCGGCGAGGCTCACACCGAAGTTGCGGAACACGCGCCGTGCCGTCGCGCGCGCCTGCGCAGGCGTCCAGTCGGGAAAAGCGCGCGAGAGGTTCTGCACTGCCACGCGCCGATACCGTCCCGACAGCGCATACGCCAGCCGCCCCAGTCCTGCGCCGATGCGCTGCGCCACGCCCAGCGGCAACACGCGGAACACTCCCCACGCCACGTGCAATCCAAGACTGCCGAGCCGACCTTCCAGTCGCTTGCGCCACGCTGACTTACGCGCCATACCTTGAGAATACCCCAACATAGGACTAAAGTCCCTTCCATACTCGCGCGCGGCATGCCATACTTTAGGCGATGGACGCAGTGGTAATCGCAGGCGGGCGCGTGCCGCCTGCGCTCGCGCGAATCGCGGGGCACTCGGTGAAGGGGCTGTTCCAGTTCGGTGAGGCGACGCAAATCGTGCGCGTGCTGCGCGCTTTGGAACAGAGCGGTGTGGAGCGTATCGCCGTTGTCGGCTCGGAGCTGCTGCTGCACGCGCTGCCTCCCCTTGGCGTGGAGCTGCAGTTCGCGGTGGAGGGCGACGAACCTGTAGAGAACCTGTGGCGCGGTGTGGAGCGGTTGGAGCTCTCGGCGCAGCAGCAGTTCCTGCACTGTGCTGTGGACTTGCCGATGCTCACGGGCGAGGCGTTGGGCGCGTTCATTGCGTCGGCGTCGCCCCATGCAGACGCAGTGGTCGGCTGGACGCCTGAGCAAGCGTTCGTGCAGGCGTTCCCGAACGCGCCCTACCAAGCGTTGCAGTTTGTCGAGGGGCGTTTCATCAGCGCGTCGGTTAGTATCTTGCGCGTGGGGTTCTTGGAGTCGCACCTGCCGTTGCTGCGGCGGCTCGCGCGCGCCCGAAAATCCGCCCCGAAGGTCGCGCTCACGCTTGTTGGCGCGTTCCAGCACCATCTCATCACGACAGGGTTGCCCCTCACGGCGCGATTTCTGACAGGTCGGCTCGCGCTGGGGCAGGTAGAGCAGCTTGCGCGACGGCTCCTGAACGCGCACCTGCAGTGCGTGCTGGATGCGCCCCCCGAACTGGCATACGATGTGGACGACGAGTCCGATTATCGGTACGCGCAGATGCGTCTACGCGCCCACGCCTGCCCCACAGCCGACGCCCACTACGCCTCCTGAAACGCCTTGCTCAGTGAGAGCTTCCAGATGCCGTAGGTGGCAATCAGCGTGATGAGAAACAGCAGCCACGCCATCGCGCTCGCGTGCCCGAACCGAAAGAACTCGAAGGCGTTCTGGAACAGGTACAGCGCGTAGAACATCGTGCTGTTTTCGGGACCGCCGCGCGTGGCGACATAGGTCTGCGTGAAGTATTGGAACGCGCCAATCACCCCGACAATCAGCATGTACTGGATGACAGGCGCGATTTGTGGCAGGGTCACATGGCGTATCAGTTGCCAGTTGCGTGCGCCGTCCAAGCGCGCCGCCTCGTACAGGTGGGTCGGCACGCCCTGCAACGCCGCCAAGTAAATCACCATCACCCCTCCAATCGCCCACAAGTCCATCAGAATAAAGCCCCACTTGGCGGTAGCAGGGTCGGTGAACCAGTTGATTGCGGGCAGTCCCATCCGATTCAGCCCCGCGTTCAGCGGCGCAGCCAAACCGTTCTGCGGGTTCAGCACCCACACCCACAGGAACGCCGTCGCTACCGCAGGCACCACCGACGGCAGGTAAAACAGCGCACGATACACCGCCTGACCCCGTACCGATAGATTCAGCAACAACGCCAAACCCACCCCCACCACGATACTGAGCGGCACGCCTATCAGAATGAATAATGTGTTGCCCACCGATTTCCAAAAGTAGTCGCGGTCAGCAAGCAGGCTCTGATAGTTCTCTAACCCCACCCAGCGCGGCGTCCCCAGCACATTATAGTCCGTGAAGCTGAAATAGAGCGTGGCTAAGATCGGGTACAGCGTGAACAGCATGAACCCTGTCAGCCACGGCAGGATGAACAGATGCCCTTGTAGCATACGCTGTTGCTCTCGGCTCACCTCACGAATATTCGACGCGCAGCGCACACAACCTGCCTCGTCTCAAATCTCGCCTCTGGCGCCCGCGCTATTCCCGCGCCCTGTGTAGACAGGCATACAGGTAAAGATGCCCTGCGCCCCCTTCGGCGGGGTATAATCGCCTGCATATGACCACGCTCTTGCATGATGCAATCGCCGAGTTAGACCAGCGCTATGTGTTGCCCGTGTATCGGCGTCAGCCTGTTTGAGCATGGAGAGGGCGTTTTCCTGCAGCAGTGGCGCGGCGGCGTGCGAGATGAGCGTCAAATCGCACCCATGTTCGCAAATGCTGCCAAGCATATGCTTACAGGAGGTCGCTTAGAACAACTGTTTGACAGTCGGGGTGAGTGAAGGCACGCAATTGTGTATCATTAGTAAGAAGTTGGCGGCAGTGAGCCGCTATTGCCGACGCACAGTGCACTGCATCAAGCAGAGTGAACCGATGTGAGGCGCGTATTTGCGCTGCGTGTTCCAATATCGCCGCCGATACTGGCAACACCTCATCCAAAACGGTTTGGAAGAAGGTTCGATACGCTTGTACAAGAGCGTCGTTTTGCTCTCGAAATGGAACCACGAGGCTCTCCGCCAAGGCAAGCTCGCTCGAAATCAACTCGCTCTGCGCAGGAATTTGGTTCAGCACAGCGCTACAAAACGGCTCAACACGCTCTACAAGGTAAATGATTACCGAAGTATCAAGGTATATGCGCATCGCGTGTTTCTCTCTCAGAGCGCAGCTCTCGCAGCCAGTTCTCGACCGCTTCAGGGGTTGGCGGCGCATGGTTCGCGGCATCCAGCGACGCCCAGACCTGCTGCAACGCCTCACGCCAATCGTGGGAGGGTGCGCTTTGCGCCACCGAGATTACCAATTCTACATCCGCATTCTCTAACGGCAAGGGCGTCTCCAGCTCCACGATGCGACCTTGCAAGAGCTTCCCGCGCACTGTATAGACAGGCATACACAGAGGATACCCTGCGGTACCTCTGTCGGGGTATAATCACCTGCATATGACCACGCTCTTGCATGATGCAATCGCCGAGTTAGACCAGCGCTATGTGTTGCCCGTGTATCGGCGTCAGCCTGTGCTGTTTGTGCGTGGCGCGGGCGCGCGGCTCTACGACGAGCAGGGCGACGCCTATCTCGACTTTCTGGCGGGTATCGCCGTCTGCAATGTGGGGCACTGCCATCCACAGCTGGTGGAACGGCTCTGCGAGCAAGCACACACCCTGATGCACACCAGCAACTTCTTCCTAACCGAACCGCAGGCGCGCCTTGCACAGCGATTGTGCGAGATTTCTGGCATGGAGAAGGCGTTCTTTAGCAACAGCGGTGCGGAGGCGTGCGAGATGGGAATCAAAATCGCACGCAAGTTCGCCAACGCCGTCAAAAAGACGCCAGAGTATGAGATTTTGACACTGGAGGGCAGTTTTCACGGGCGCACGATGGGCGCACTCTCCGCGACGATGCAACCAAAGTACCAAGACCCCTTCAAACCCCTGTTGCCGGGCTTCCGCGCTCTACCACGCAACGACATCGATGCGCTCCGCAACGCCTTCAGCGATAGCACGGCGGCAATCCTGCTGGAGCCGATCCAAGGCGAAGGTGGCATCTACTCTATCAGCGACGAATACCTAAAAGAAGCGCGTCGGCTGTGCGACCGCTACAACGCGCTGCTGATTGTGGACGAGGTGCAGGCGGGGTTCGGGCGCACGGGCAGGTGGTTCGCCTACCAGCACGCGGGCGTGCTACCCGACATCGTGGCGACGGCGAAAGGGCTGGGCGGCGGGTTCCCGATAGGCGCATGCCTGATGCGCGGCGTCGCGACCGAAGTGCTACAAGCGGGCGAACACGGCACCACCTACGGCGGCAACCCCCTCGCCTGCACAGCGGCGCTGGCGGTGATCGAAATCATCGAGCAGGAGCACCTGCTGGAGAACGCAGCGCGTGTCGGAGCCTATCTGCAGGCACGACTGCATCAACTGCAAGCGTCGGGCGCACCCATCCGCGAGGTGCGCGGGCGCGGGCTGATGGTCGGCGTCGAACTCACGCAACCGATCGCACGCACCGTGTTCCAAAAAGCACTGGAGCGCCGACTCATTCTAAACGCGATAGGCGAGACCATCCTGCGCATCGTACCGCCACTCATCATCACCGAAAGCGATGTGGACGAGGCTATCGCGATTCTGGAAGCGGTATTGCGCGAATGCTGAGGGGCTGTAGATGCACCTGGACTCGAATCTCATCATCTGCGGCGACAATCGGGAGGTGCTGCCCCAACTGCCGACAGGCGCGTTTAGACTGATTTACATCGATCCGCCGTTCAACACGGGCAAGGTGCAGCAGCGTGTGCGCATCCGTGCAACGGCGGACGCGAGCGGCACGCGCACCGGCTTCGGCAACCGCCGATACGCCGTGCAAACCTACGAATCGCCCGCCTATCACGACGCTTTCGACGACTACTTGGAGTTCCTGCGTCCGCGCTTGCGGGAAGCCCGACGCCTGCTGACGCCCGACGGCTCGCTGTTTGTGCATCTGGACTATCGCGAGGCGCATTATGTGAAGGTGATGCTGGACGCGATGTTCGGGCGCGAGCGTTTCATGAACGAGATTATCTGGGCATACGACTACGGCGGGCGTAGCAAACGGCGCTGGCCTGCCAAGCACGACAACATCCTCTGGTATGTGAACGACCCTGAGAACTATGTGTTTCACTACGAGGCGATTGACCGCGTTCCGTATATGGCGCCGTCGCTGGCGGGGGCGGAGAAGGCGCAGCGCGGCAAGACGCCGACCGATGTCTGGTGGCTAACCATCGTGCCCACCAACAGCAAGGAGAAGACGGGCTACCCCACGCAGAAGCCACTCAGGCTGCTGGAGCGGATTGTTCGGGTGCATAGCGACCCCGATGACTGGGTGTTGGACTTTTTTGCGGGCAGCGGCACGACAGGCGAGGCGGCGGCGCGCTTGGGCAGGCGGTTCGTGCTGATTGACAACAACCCCGAAGCCGTCGCCGTCATGGCGCGTCGGCTACCGGGCGCAAAGGTGATTTGACCTGCTTTGGGGGGGCAGCGGACACCCTCCCCACCTCTTGACTTTCGGACGCATTTGTAGGTATCATATTTACGCCGCATGGCGCAGATACACAACGGGCGAGAACTTTCGGGCGACAGGGGCGCATCTGGCTCCTGCGCTTTTTGACGCATGCGCCCCTCGCCCCACAAAGGACGGTGAACGGATGATCTACCCAGAGACCGACGAACTCAGCCAGTATCCACGCTACATCCTTGCGTTGCTCGCCGCGGAGCGAGCGCGCCTGCTGCGCGAGGGCGCAAAACCCCTCGTGCCCGTGAGCGGACTCGATTTCAACCCGCTCACAGTCGCCCTGCAAGAAATCGCCGAGGGCAAAATCAAGCTGCGCGTCATCGACCAAAACACTGTCGAGGTCATCATTCACGGTCCCGAACACACTTGGCAAGCCGCGCGGGACCTCAAACAGCTCAGCCGTCAAACGGAAGAGGATGAAGCGTTCGAGGAGGAAGCACGGCAGTTCTACGAGCAGGAGACCACCCTGCGCGAGTAGACGATGAGCAAACCCGACTACTATGAGGTACTGGGCGTTGACCGCACGGCGAGCCAAGAGGAGATAAAGGCGGCGTTCCGCAAACTCGCGCGCCAGTACCACCCCGATGTCAACCAGGAAGACCCCGACGCCGAAGAACGGTTCAAACTCATCAACGAAGCCTACCAAGTGCTCTCCGACCCCGAATCGCGCGCCCTGTACGACCGTTTCGGACACGCAGGAACCCAGAGCGCGCCGAGCGCCGACCCGTTTGGCATGGCAGAGAACCTGTTCCAGATGTTCTTCGGCGGCGGCGCGACCCTCACGCGCGGTCCCATCGACGGCGCCGACCGACGCGCCGATATCGAGATTACCTTAGAAGAGGTACTGCATGGCGCGACGCGCACGGTGGGCGTGGAACGCCTGCGCCTGTGTGCGCGGTGCAAGGGCACAGGCGCCGAGCCAGGCACAACGCCCGAACGCTGCCCCGACTGCGCCGGCTCCGGGCGCGTGCGCTTCACCCAGACCACTATTTTGGGCACGGTGACGCGCGTGATGCCATGTGAACGGTGTCGCGGCACGGGCGAAATCCTGCGCACGCCCTGCCGTGTGTGTCGCGGCGAACGGCTCGTGCGCCAACATGATACGCTCACCGTGCCTATCCCCGTCGGCATCGAGGACGAGACGGCAATCCTGCTGCGCGGTGAGGGCGATTCGGGGCTGCGCGGCGGACGCGACGGCGACCTCTATGTGGTGGTGCATCTCGCCCCTCACCCACGCTTCAAACGGCGCGGCGACGACCTCGCCACCCAAATCAACCTCACCTACCCCCAACTCGCCCTCGGCGACGAAGTGGACATCGAGACCTTAGAC
>JARJMV020000016.1 GCA_029335935.2 bacterium | reverse complement strand
CTGCAGGAGGGGGTTCCCCATACAACAGGCGATTTTTCGAACAACCTCGCTGCAGGTTGACAGGGGTACAAGTTTGCGTTCACGCCGTATGTTGGCGCGTCTGGGTGCGACGCTATTCTTGGCGTCGTAGCGTCGGCGTCCTCGCCGACGAAGATTGCTTGGACAGGAATGTCCAAGCTACACGGAGCAGCGCCCCTACTGTCGCTACAGCTCCACTACAGTTACCGCGAGGATGCACTCGTGTTTGCGTATCGCTTGGAGCGTGGCGTTGGAGGGCGCGTTGTCTAACTGGATGCGCGCGACCGCTGCCTCCGCGCCTGCGAAGATGATGTTCTCCGTCTCTTGCACATTAATCGCCGCTTCTCGCAGGCAGTTGAACACATGCGCCAGCACGCCCACGCGATCCAAGTGGCGCACCACCAGCAGGTAGCGTGCAGGCGACTGGCGCGCCAAGTTCACAACGTTCGGCACGTGCCCTGTCTGCATATAGGTCTGCACGATATGCACCACTTCGGCGGCGATGGCTTCTTGGGCTTGCTGCGTGGACGCGCCAATATGATGCGTGCCATAGACATTCGGCAAGAGCGCGAGCGGGTGCTCGAACGCGCCCTCGCCCGCGCTCGGCTCGCCCTCGAACACATCCAACCCTGCGCGGATATGCTTATGCTCAATCGCCCATGCCAACGCCTCTTCGTCCACCACTTCCGAGCGGGCGGTGTTGATGAAATACGCCCCGTTGCGCATCGCTTCAAAGAAGGCGCGATTGCATAGATGTTTCGTGTCGGGTGTCAAGGCGACATGCACGCTGACGATATCCGCCTCGCTGGCGACATCGAGCGGCGTCGCGCGATAGCTGATGCCCAGCCTTTCCGCGCGCTCAGGCGTCAGCGAGCGGCTCCAGGCGATAACGCGCAGTCCGAACGCATGGGCGCGGGGAACCATTTCGCGCCCGATGCTGCCGACGCCAATCAGTCCGAGCGTGCAGCCGTAGACGCCGCGTGCCTCGCTGAACTGCTTCTTGTTCCATTGTCCTGCGCGCAACTGCGCCACATTATCGGGGATGCGCCGATCCAGCGCAAGGATTAGCCCAAACTCCAGCTCAGCCACCGCAATCGCGTTCTTACCTGGGCAGTTCGCCACATAGACGCCGCGCTTGCAGTCAGTCTCCACATCGATAGTGTTCACGCCTGCGCCCGCGCGTATCACCAAGCTCAAATCGCCCGATTCCAACATCGGCGCGGTGACCTTTGTGGAGCGCACCACCAGCACATCAGGGTTGTGTATGCCGATTGCGTCGGTCAGCGCATCTTCCTTGAGGCTGGGGTCGTAAATCACCTGACAGCCCAACGCTTTCAAACCTTCCAAGCCGCTCTGCTCGAACTTATCAGCGACCAGTATCTTCATCGATAGCCTCCGAGAAATTCCAAGTGTTGCGCCTTGCAGCAGATTCGTGAAGGTCGCCCACATTCCTGCCTGTTATGGGGCGTCATGGGCGGAGAGGGTGCCCTCTTTCGGCAGCGCGCCTGCGTGGGGGATTGCTTCGCGTACTCTCACGGGCGTTTCTTTGGGCGGCGGCAGGGGCAAGGGCAACTCGTCCGCGCTCCACTCCGAGCAGTACACCCGATAGCCGCGCGGTGGGATATTCTCTACCCAAAACGCCAAGTCGAACTGCCAACGACGGCTCCCCTCAGGCATCGGGTGCACGCTCCCGTCGCGCATTCGCCACTCCGAAATCGGCTCCAATCGGCTGTTGAGAATCTGGCATGGCATCCGCACGCCGTCGGGCGTCCACACAGCCGCAGGGCGCGGTTCCGAACCCGACTTGAGCGGCATGTTCACATGGAGTATGGCAACCCCCGTATAGGGCGCGTCGGTCAGATTCAGCACAATCAGCGCGCGATAGTCGCCCTGGGCATCGGCAAAGCGCGTATCCACCATCGACTCCAGCTTGTCCAGTACCTGAAGCGTTCCCGCCTCGGTCATGCCATAGAGTGTACCATGCACGGAGTTGGTACAATCTGGTATCTTTTATCTTGTAAGCCATGACAGGGAATGTGCTGGCGGCGCGTTACGAGTTGCTGGAGCAGCTTTCGGAAGGGCTGCTGTTTCATGTCTATCGCGCCCGCGATTTGACTCGTTCGCGCGTGGTGACGCTGAAAGCCGTGCGTGCGCCCTACGCGGCGAACATGCCTCTGCTCGAAGCGTTGCAGATGGCGCTCGATTCACGGCGTCGGCTGCGCCATCCGAACCTGATGGAGCTCTACGAAGCGGATCTAACCGCGCAGCCGCCGTTCTTCGTGGAGGAGTTCGTGCGCGGGTTGGATTTACATACGCGCATTCGCCGTACCGCGCCGTTCACGGTGCCGATTGCCATCGAGATAATGATTGGCATTGTGGAGGGGTTGCAGGCGATTCACAGCGCGGGGCTAACGCACGGCGACCTGCGCCCTGCGAATGTGCTGGTCGGCTCGGAGTGGCATGTGTGGCTCAACGGCGTGGGGATGCGCGGGGTGTATCGCGCGGAGCCGAGTTTAGCCGCGGCGCACGAGGCGCGGGCGGCCGCCTACACCGCGCCCGAACTGTTCCGCGGCGGCGCGCCCAGCGTCGCCAGCGACATCTACGCCTGCGGCGTCATCCTGTTCGAGATGATTACCGCCGCCGTGCCCTTCACAGGCGAGACCCCTGTGCTGATAGCCGAATCGCACCTGAACGACCCCATCCCCTCGCTGCGCCAGCGCAACCCCGCCGCGCCGCGCACAGTGGAAGGCATCGTGACCAAGTGCCTGCAGAAAGACCCCGCGCAACGCTACGCCACCGCGATGCAGCTGCTCAACGACCTGAAAGCCGTGCGCGACGCGCTGCGCTTCGGCAAATCGCTCGGCTGGTCGCCGATCGACCTGCCCGACTCTACAGGCGCGAAACCCGCCTCAGGCGATATCTTCGCTCGGAAACCCGCGCCGCCTTCCCCGCCTGTGGTGGAAGAAGAGGAAGAAGACGACATCCCCAAGTGGCTGCGCATGATGATTTGGCTCACCGGCGCGCTGGTGGTGCTGGGCTTGGTGATCGGCTTCGCCGCATGGATGGCGCTGCGGTTCGCGCCTGAAGACCGCCCCGTGCCGCAGGTGGTGGGCAAAAAGCTGGACGAGGCGAACCGAATCTTACGCGACGCCGACTTGGAACCCGAAGTGCGACTGGAAGGCTACAGCGAACAGTACCCTCCAGGCGTGGTCTACTCCGTCAGCCCTCCTGAAGGGCGCGTCGTGCGCAAGGGCAGCAAGGTCTACTTGTGGGTGAGCAAAGGCTCACGCTTCGTGGAGGTGCCGAATGTGAGCAACATGCCCGAATCGCGCGCCCGACGCGAACTGGAGGGCACGGGGCTTGCCGTGATGGACAGCGTGGAAGAGCGCAGACACGACACCGTTCCGTTGGGATATGTCATCGCCACCGTGCCCCCCGCAGGTGCGCGAATCGACCGCTCTCGCCCGATCAAGCTCATCGTCAGCATCGGCTCAGGCTACGAACCTCTCCCGTCCCGCGCGCCAGAACCTGCCCTCGAACCATCCCCACCCAGCCCTGCCACGCGCGTCTTCGAGGTCAAAATCGACCTTACCGACCAGCCCGACCGACGCATTCGTATCGAGGTGGAGGACGCGCTGGGCAAACGCACCGTTCTGGACGAGATGCGCCCAGGCGGTCAAGTACATACTCTTGCTGTCGAGGCGCAGGGCGATCGCGTCAAGATTCGGATTTATGTCGACGACCAGCTGGCGCAGGAGATTGTGCGATAGCACACACGCCTGCAGGAATCTATGGAGATTGCTGGAATTACGGCTGTATGCAGCGACGCAAAGCGGGAGCGACGGTACGAGCGTACGCCCGCCGCACAAGGTGCGCGTTCTGGTTCTTCGCGGTTGTAGGGATCCTGATTAGCCTGTTGGTGATATATCTTTTGCTGGATTCGCTACTGCCATCGTTTGGGGGGCGCGGAACTCCCCGCTCTACCGTCGTGCTGTGGGTGATTTTGTTGGGGCTGGGCCCGTTGGCGTGGGCGGTGCAGCGACTGTTCTGGTTGCAACGCCGCGCGGCGCAGGGCGCGCGCGGCGAGGAGCGTGTCGGCGCTGCGCTGGACATGCCGCTGGCATGGTTGCTGGCGACGTTAGAAAAACAGCCGCCGCGCCTGTCGCCAACACAGGCGCATCAAGTCGCAAGCGTTATTAGGCAGTTATATGCGTCGTCTCGCTAAACGGCGAGCGCTCGTCTTCAAGCCTTCGGAGCCGACGCTGATACACGGAAGCGGGTATCATTCTCTGGGCGAGGGACACACCCCACGCAGCGAGGTGCAACCGATGGCGAAATCGGAAGTGATTATTGCCCCGTCCATTCTCGCGGCGGATTTCGGTGCGATGCGTGAAGCCGTACTCGCTTTGCAAGACGGCGGCGCGGACTGGATCCACTTCGATGTGATGGACGGACACTTCGTGCCGAACCTTACCTTCGGCGCGCCGATGGTCAGCGCCCTGCGTCCCCACTGCACGCTCCCGTTCGATGTCCACCTCATGATCGAGCACCCCGAAAACCTCATCTCCGACTTCGCGTCGGCAGGAGCAAACCGTATCACGGTGCATGTGGAGGCGTGCGTGCATCTGCATCGCGTGGTGCAGCAGATACGCGAACTGGGCTGCAGCGTGGGCGTCGCGCTGAACCCCCACACGCCGCTGGAAGCCGTGCGCTACATCCTGCCCGATATCGACCTGCTGCTGGTGATGACCGTGAATCCCGGCTTTGGCGGGCAGGCGTTGATCGAGTCGATGAAGCCCAAGATTGCTGAGGCACGCCTGATGATAGAGCAAGACGCGCCCCATGTGCTGCTGCAAGTGGACGGCGGCGTGTCGCCCGAGAATGCGCGCGAGGTGGTTGCGCTGGGTGCGCGCGTGCTGGTGGCAGGTTCCAGCGTGTTCCGCGCGCCTACGCCTCAAGAGGGCATCCGCGCCTTGCGGTTCGCCTTGGTCAGTCAGAAAGCATGAAACTCAAACTCTCGTACCGTGCGTGGATGGCGGTGTTGCTGGTGCTGCTGATGGGGCTAATCCCCCTGCGGCTGACGCTCTTGCGCCTCCTGCCGCGCGAGACCGCCGCCGATAAACGCGCATGGCTCCTGTGGGCAAGCCTGCTGCTGATTGTCGCCGTCGCGCTGCTCTTCGCGCTCATCTGGCTCGCGCTCAAAGACATCCAGCAGATTCAAGAGCAGTACCGCAAGGCGCACCGCGAGGCGTTCGAGGAGCTGACCGAGCAGATTCGCGCCGACTACCGTCGCAAGCAAGCGCAGCAGCGAGGTGAGCAGAATGGCGCTGAGTGAGCGAGATTTGCGCTGGATGCGCCGCGCCGTGCAACTGTCCAAGCGCGGCTTCCCCGTGCCGAACCCCCATGTGGGTGCGGTGATTGTGAAGGGCGACACGCTTCTTGGCGAAGGGTTCCACCCCTACGCGGGCGCGCCCCACGCCGAAATCTTCGCGCTCCAGCAAGCAGGCGAGCAGGCACGCGACGCCACCCTCTATGTCACGCTCGAACCCTGCTGCCACTACGGACGCACCCC
The DNA here is from genome assembly GCA_029335935.2 of bacterium. Classification (GTDB taxonomy): domain Bacteria; phylum Armatimonadota; class Fimbriimonadia; order Fimbriimonadales; family GBS-DC; genus GBS-DC. The sequence continues at coordinate 1,377 of JARJMV020000016.1, read as the reverse complement.
ACCCTGCACCCAAGCCACCCTCCAATACGGCATACGGCGCGTGGTGGTCGGCATGCTGGACCCGAACCCGCAGGTGGCGGGCAAGGGCGTCGCGGAGCTGCGCGCAGGCGGCGTGCAAGTGGAGCTACTTAGCCCCGACATCCCCGCGGAAGCAAGGCTCATCGAGCAGCTGGAGACGATTAATCGCATCTATCTCTACTGGCGTCGGCACGGGCGTCCGTTCATCACGCTCAAAGCCGCGATGAGCTTGGACGGCAAGATTGCCACGCATACGGGCGATTCGAAGTGGATTACAGGCGAGCGTGCGCGCCGTTATGCGCATCGCCTCCGCGCTGAACACGCCGCCGTGCTGGTGGGCATAGAGACCGTGCTGAAAGACCGCCCCCAACTCACCGCGCGACTGCCCGGCGTGAAGAACCAGCCCCTACGAGTGGTGCTGGACTCCAACTTGCGGCTCTCCTATCACATGCGGGGATTTCAGCCTGTGTTGAATACCAAAGAGGCGGACACGCTGGTTTTCTATGTGGATAACTACACCGACCGAAAGATGCCCAAGATAGCGGATTTGCTCCGCTCGCTGGGCGTGCAGTCGGTTCCGATTTATGTGGATCCCAGCGAGCCGCCGCGCGTGCCGGTGGAGTATGTGGTGAATAGACTTGCCAATCGCGGTATCTCCAGTATTTTGGTGGAGGGTGGCGGTCAGGTCGCGGCGTCCTTCTTCGAGGCGAGGTTGGTGAACCGCATCGCCTACTTTTACGCGCCGAAGCTGATTGGCGGCGCGGAGGCGCGCACGGCGTTGGAGGGGCTGGGCGTGGCGCAGGTCGCCGACGCGCCCCGCATCAGGAATGTCTCTATCCGCAAGCTCGGCGAGGACTGGGTCGTGGAAGGCGATGTGGCGTATTGACGCCGTTGCCCGAACCCCCTAATCGCGCTCGCTGCGCCCTGAGACGGCGTTCGGCGCGTCGATGACCGCCTGCGGCGGCGCGTACACGAACACATGCTCGCTCACGCGCTCCACACTGCCCTCAATCGCGTAGATTACGCCGTTGAGGAAGTCGATAATGCGCTCGCGCGCGCCCTGTGGGGTTGAAGCGAGGTTGATAATCTGCTGGACGCCCTCTTTCAGCCCGTCGGCGGCGACACGCGCGTCTTCCAAGCTGTGCAGCTCCTTGCGGATGCAGATGTGGTAGGGGTGGAAGCGTCGGTAGCGTGCGTCGGTCGCGTTCGCGGGCAGGGTGTCGCCGTCTTCCGCGTGGCGGTCTAATCCGACCAGCGAGCGCAGGCGCGCCCACATGTTCGGGCGGCTCTCGTAGTACTCCTCCATCTCCTCGTAATATCGGCTCATGGGTACCTCCGTGTAATCATGTGGCTTGGACA
>JARJMV020000007.1 GCA_029335935.2 bacterium | reverse complement strand
CTGGTCCGCTAACCGCTCGTCGTCTATCTGCAGGCTCTGCAGCAGCCGTCGGAAGGTCTCCGTGCGGGTTGCGCGCCCCTCCTGCAGGTAGAGCGGATACCAGCGCGGGTCGTGTAGCTCCTCCAGCACGGTGCGGAACGCACGGCGGTAATGCTGGTCGAGTGCGTCCAACGGCAGTTGCGTGCGCGCGGCGAGATGGGTCTGCAAGATGTGCAGGCGGGCTTGCACAGCGATGGGCATATACACGCACAGCGTATCGTCTAAGTCGAACCCGACGGCTCGGATGGGCTGAGTGAACATAGCGCGGGTGCAGTATACCTTACCATGCGCTCTGTTGGAACTCACGCCACACACGCTGATAGACCGCGCGGGTCTGCTTCGCGATGCGCTGCCAGTTGAATTCGCGCTGCACGGCTTTGCGGGCGTTCTGGGCGCGTTGCTGCGCGGCGTCTGGGTCGGTCAGCACGCGCAGGATGCCCCACGCGAGGCTCTCCGCGTTGCCTGCCCAAGTGACGATGCCTGTCTGCTCGTGGCGCACCACCTCTTTGAGACCGCCCGCATCCGAGACGACCACTGGCGCGCCTGCCGCCATCGCCTCTAACGCCACGATACCGAACGGTTCGTACAAACTGGGGTACACCGCCACATCCACCACACGATAGAGTTTGAGCAAATCGGCGTCGGGCAGGAAGCCTGTGAACTGCACAGCGTGTTCCAAGCCACAGAAGCGCACGAACTCTTCCAAGTGCGCGCGATAGCCGCCGCCAACAATCACCAACCGCGCGTTCGCAAGCTCTGCCCGCACGATGGGCAACGCTTGAAGCAGAATCTGCACGCCCTTCTCGCGCACCATGCGCCCCACGAAGAAGATGAGCGGCTGGCTCGGCTCAGCGAACCGCGCGCGGAACGCCGCCCGCTCCGCCTCCAGGAACTCGAACTCGAACTTCTCGGCGCGAATGCCGTTGGGGATGACATCGATTTTGTCGGAGGGGGTGTTCAGCGCGTATTGAACCTCTCCGCGCATAAATGCACTGCAGACGATTATGCGCCACGCCTCGTAGCTCAGCTCCCACTCGGTGTGGCTGATGGCGCGGGAGAGGTCGGAATGGATGCCGCCGTGCCTGCCATGTTCGGTGGCGTGGATGGTGGCGACGAGGGGGATTTTATAGCGGTGTTTGAGCGACTTGGCGGCGGGGTGCGCCAGCCAATCGTGGGCGTGCAGCAGTATCGCCTCGCGCTGGCTCTTGACGGGTCTGCCACGCAGCCACTGTTGCAGCAGGGCGTCGGCGCGGGCTTCGAACGCGGCGTTCATGCCGTACACGCTTCTCAAAAAGTCGCCCTGCGGCGGGGGCGGCGACGCCACGCGATGCAAATAGACGCCGTTCTCCACCGCCTCGTCGGGCGCGTCTGGGTGCGTAGTGGTAATCACATGCACTTCCAGCCTTTGCGCCGCCAACGCTTCGCTCAACTCTTGCACATGGCGGGCGATGCCCCCCACAATGCGCGGGGGGTACTCCCAAGACAGCATCAGAATCCGCACAGGCGCACAGTTCGACGCGCAGAGCGCAACTCCTACCCCACACGACGCTTCACAGAACTACCACACGGGCGTTGGCGACCCCGTCCATCTGCCGTATCTGCTCGAACGCCTCGTTGGGGATGGGATTATCCACCTGCAGGATCATCACAGCGCGCCCGCCAGGCGACTCGCGCCCGACATGCATGCCCGCGATGTTTACTTGATGGCTCCCGAGCAGCGCGCCCACGCGCCCGATAATGCCCGGCTGGTCGTGGTGTTCGGTCATCAGCAGGATACCTTCTGGGCGGATGTCCACGAACAGGTGGTTCAGGTGCGTGATGCGCAGGTCGGCGCGTCCGAACACCGTGCCTGTGAGTTGTTGGCTCCCGCGTGTGCTGTGGGCGATCAGAGTGAGGGTGTCGGGGTAGAGTTCGGTTTCGGGGCGTGCGCTCCACTCCAGTTGGACACCGCGCTGCTGAGCGATGAGGGGCGCATTCACGAGGTTCACAGGCGCGTCGGCAGCGCGTTGTAGCAATCCTGCCAGGCCTGCGCGGGCAATCACATCCAACGGGAGGTCGCCCCACTCGCCCGAGAAGATAGCGTGGAGGCGTTCGATGGGCGCGTCGGCGAGTTGTGAGTGGAGCTTGCCCATCTGCTCCGCGAGTTTGAGGTAGGGCGCCACGCGCGTCATCAGCTCGGAAGGGATGGGCGGCAGGTTCACAGGGCTACGCGGCGCACCCCCCTGCAACACGGTGACAATCTGTTCCGCCACGTCGACCGCCACTTTCACCTGCGCTTCTTGTGTCGACGCGCCCAAATGCGGCGTTAGCACATTCTGGGGTTGATGGAGCAGTTTCAGGTCGGGCGGCGGCGGCTCGGTGGGGAACACATCCAGCGCGGCGCCTGCCACATGCCCCGATTCGACGAACTCCGCCAGCGCGTCAGGGTCAATCAGCTCGCCGCGCGCGCAGTTCACGATGCGCACGCCCGGCTTGGTCTGCGCGAGCGTCTCGCGATTGAGCAGATGTCGAGTTTCGGGGGTGAGGGGCGCGTGCAGGGTGATGAAGTCGCTCTCGCGCAGGAGGGTCTCCAACGGCGCAGGCTCCGCACCGAGCTGCTGGAGATGCGCGTCGGGCACGAACGGGTCGTAGGCGACGATGCGCATGCCGAACGCGCGGGCACGACGGGCGACCTCGCGCCCGATTTTGCCCATGCCTATCACACCGAGCGTCTTGCGCCACAACTCCACGCCCACAAACTGGTTGCGCTGCCATTCGCCTGCCCGCACAGAGCGGTCCGCTTGCGGAATGCGTCGCGCCAGCGCGAGCAGGTGCGCCATCGCCAGCTCCGCCGCGGCAATCGTGTTGCCCTCCGGCGAGTTGACCACCACAATCCCGCGCTGCGTCGCCGACTCCACATCGATGTTGTCTACGCCGACGCCTGCGCGACCGATCACCTTCAAGCGCGTCCCCGCCTCAATCACAGCAGCATCCACGCGCGTCTGCGAGCGCACCATCAGCGCGTCGTAGCCGCCAATTACCGATAGCAGCGTCTCGCGTGGCAGGTTCGGCTGGTAGTCTACCTCCGCCGCCTGACGCAAAATCGCCAACCCCTCTTCCGATACCGAATCACTGACCAGTACACGCACGACAAGAGTGTACCTGAACTGCCCGATTCGGTATAATCTTGCCGCTACGAAGGAGTGATAGCCTATGACGACGACCAAGCAACGCAGCAGCGTCTTTATGATAGAACCCGCGTCTCCTGAAGATGCGTTCACCCCCGAAGATTTCGATTCCGAGACGCGCCTGATGGGCAAGGCGGCGGACGATTTTGTGCGCAACGAGGTGTTGCCCCTGCTGCCCGAGATTGAGCAAGCCAAAGAGGGCTTGATGCGCGAGTTAGACCGCAAGATGGGCGAGTTGGGCTTCACCGCTGCGGAAGTGCCCGCGCATTACGGCGGCTTAGACCTGCCCAAAACAACCGTCGCGCTGATTGTGGAGAAACTTGGCCCCGAACCCGCCACCTGCCTGACCTTGCAGGCGCACGCAGGACTGGCGATTCTGCCCTTGGTGCTGGAAGGCAACCCCGACCAGAAGGAGCGCTACTTGCCCAAACTCGCGTCGGGCGAGTGGTGCGGCTCGTTCTGCCTCAGCGAGACGGGCAGCGGCTCCGACGCGCTCGCGATGCAGACTCGCGCCACCCCCACCGACGGCGGCTACATCCTCAACGGCGAGAAGATGTGGGTCACCAACGCAGGCTTCGCCGACCTGTTCACCGTGTTCGCTAAGCTGAACGGCGAGCAGTTTACCGCGTTCTTGGTGGAGCGCACGGCGCAAGGCGTGAACCTGGGGCGCGAGGAGCATAAAATCGGCTTGCACGGCTCCAGCACGCGGCGCGTGGCGTTCGAAAATGTGTTCGTGCCTGCCGAGAACCTGCTGGGCGAGGTCGGCAAGGCGCACTACATCGCGCTCAATACCCTCAACTTGGGACGCTACAAGATGGCAGCCAGCGCGCTCGGCACAGGCAAGTACGCGCTGGAGGTCTCCACACGCTACGCCAAAGACCGTCAGCAGTTCGGGCAGCCGATTGCGAACTTCGGCTTGGTGCGCGCCAAGCTCGCGCGGATGGCGACGCACCTGTTCGCCTTAGAGAGCATGCTCTACCGCACAGGGCATCTAATGCAGGCGTGGTTCGAGCCGATTCACGACCTGCCGCCCGACCATCCCGAGTTGCACCTGCGCTATCGTGAGGCGGCGTCGGAGTACGCAGGCGAATGCGCCCTGCTCAAATTCTACGGCACGGAGGTGCAGTACCTCTGCGCGGACGAGGGCGTGCAAATTCACGGCGGCTACGGCTATACCGAGGACTTCCCCATCGCCAAAATCTTCCGCGAGTCGCGCGTGCCGCGCATCTACGAGGGCACGAACGAGATTAACCGCCTGAACTTCACCCAGCATCTGATACGACAGATGCAGCGGGCAGGATTGCCGCTGCTGGAGGAGGCGCGCGCACAGGCGAGCAAGCTGAGCCACGATGGCGGCGGCGGGAACGCCCACACAACGCGCCCCATGCTGACCACGCTCGCCGAGCAGTTCCGCGCGGCGACACTGATGGCGTTCCAGCAGGCTTGGGATGCCTACGGCGACCACCTGCGCGAACAGCGCCAAGAGGTCGCCGCCGCGATTGCCGACATGGCGGTCTATCTCTACGGCTTGGACAGCATGCTCGCGCGACTCCCCAAACTGCAGGGCGCACAGGCGGAGGCGGGCGAACTGATGGCGATGCTGTTCGCACGCGAGGGGGTCGTGCAGCTCAACGAGAAGCTGCACCTCGTGCGGAATGCGTTAGGCGCACACGAACCGACGCCCCATCTGACCCTGCCGCGCTTCAACGCGGTCGACGCCGCCAACCGCCTCGCCGAGCTTGTGCTGCAGCGCGACGGCTACCCAATTGCCTAACACTCCGATACGGCGGTTCGCAACCGCTGCGGTTGCGAACCGCGCCGATACGCAATTCCTAAAGTTTTTCGCTGAAAAATCCGACAATGGGGTTTGTGAGTGCGTTGGAGATTCGCACTATAGGTGGTGTAGACGAGTGGCAGTTGCTGCGCTGGACGAACAGCGACGGCGATGCGTTGCCGTTGGAGCCGCCGCGTGTGGACGCGCCTGTCGACGCGCCGCCCGTGCCGTTCGGGATTGCCTACCCGCTACCGCTACCGAGCGTGGGGCGCGTCTACCTCTGGGCGGACGGCTTCGCCGCCCGCACAAAGAGCATTCTGCTGGAGCGCGAACTGGCAAGTCGGTACATCAAGGCGTCAAGCGCGATGGTTCGGCAGTACGGTCGGCGCGGCGCTGTGATGGACGAGGCGGAGACGCTCCTGAAGGATGCGCAGCAGGCATTCCAGCAGGAGCAATTCCTGCCGAGCCTTGCGCTGGGCGTGCAAGCCGCCGAGCGGAGCGCAATCAGCGTCGCCCGCGCGCGTGTCCAGCGCATGCACGGGCGCACGGCGTTCCTGTGGGGCGTGTGCGCCAGCGACGCGACACTCGCCCAACACGCAATTGAACGGCTACACCCACCGCTGAACCTGATCCATCTGGCAATCCACACGCCCGACGAGGCGTGGCGTCGCATCGCCGACACCGCGCAGGGCGCACGGATGGCTATCGCCGTGTCGCTTGCCCCCTGCATCGACGCGACCGCTCACACGCCGAACACTGACGCCCTGCGCGACGCCATCACGGCTTTTCGGGGGCAAGCGCGATATTGGACGGTGGCGACCCGTCTGCACCAAGCAACGCCCACGCCGCAGATGCTCACTCACATCAGGCAGCTCTGTGAAGTCGCACGCGCCGTCGACTTCGGCGTCGTGCGCCTGCTGCACGGCAGTCAGAGCCTTTATCATCGGCAAGCCGCCTACCCTGCTCTCGACGCCTGCGTGCAAGCCCATGTGCCGTTCGAATCCGTGCATCTGGAATGGCGCTGGTACGATGGCACGCTCTACGACCTCGACCAGTTGCTGGAACGCTACGGCAACTTGGGCAAGTCCATCCACCTCACCCTACACCTGCCGCCGACGGGCAGCTACGAGGTGTTCACGCGCACGACACCCGCCGAGTGGACAGAAGGCGCGGCGTTGATTGCGCTGAGCAAACCTTATGTGGCGGCGCTACGTCTGCCCGTACAGGGGTCAGAGACGACGGCGGGCGCACTGAATGGCGAACCCAGCGAACACTGGCAACGCCTCGTGCAGCTTAGCGACTGGAACCGCTCCCTCCAAGATTAGGGGGGCGCCAGCGAACAGCGTCAGAAACTCATCCGCACCGCGTCGCTCCAGATGACTCGGCGGATGGCTTCGCGTGCAGCGTCGGCAACTTCCGCAACCGATTTCCCTGCTAACTGCGCATCGGCGGAGGTCACGCGCACTACCTCGCGCCCCTTCACCAACACGGACTGTTTATCCGCGCCGATTTGCACCTCGAACAGCTGCACGCCGTCGTCCAGCAGTTCGTTGAGCAGGCTGGCAATCTGCTCGGCGCGGGCGCGCGAACTGCCCAGCTCTGGGTGGTCGCTCGGCGTGAAGATGGGGATCCGCTCGAAGCGCACCTCGTACAAGCCATCGGGCTGCTCTTTATCGAGCCTCAGCGCATGCACCTGCAGCGCAGGGCTAATCTCGCGGCGGCGAATGGGAATGTTATACTCGTGCAGGGCGCGACGGAGCACCTCGACGCGCTCGCGCGTGATCGGGTGCGTGCGGAAGATACCCCAGTCAATCTGCGGGCGGCGACGCTCCTCCGCCGCTAACCGCTCCATAAACACCAGCAAACCTGCAGGATGATAGGGCGAGCGGCGCAGATACTCCAACGCCGTCAGGTCGCAGTCGATCTCCGCCTCTTGACTGAAGCTACTCACACGGGCGATTCGATACAGCTGCGCGCCCGTCATTAGCCCTGCAAAGTCTTGCGTAGGCAGCCGCCCAAACACTCCAACCAACAACGCCGGCAATAACACATTCTGCTGCACGCGCGCATCGTCGCGAATCAACTTCATCACATGCCGATGCGCCGCATGGACAATCTCGTGCGCCAGCACCCCCGCTAACTCGTCGTCGCTGGAGACAAAGTCGAGCAGTCCCCGATTCACGAAGATAAACCCCCCAGGTACCGAGAAAGCGTTCACATCCTTCTCATCGATGATGCGGAAGGTGTACTCAAAGGGCGCAGGTCCCGACTCGCCGTATCGTGCGGTGGTCGGCGTCCGTCGCGCGATCTCTGCAAGCGTCTGACCGATGCGGTTCACCCGCTCCACTAACTCAGGATCTGTGACGAACTTATAGTGCTTCTCGAGTTCGGCGACGACCTTCTTGCCGAACTCGATCTCTTGCAAGTCGCGCGGCGTCAGCTCGGGTATGGCGTCGTCGGTGCGCTCCTGCGCAGGCAACAACGCCGCAAACCCGATGCAGGCGACTCCAACAACCAACCAGCGGTAAAGTGAACGCATCGTCTTTCCCCTATGCAACGCGCTTCCCTAACTATAGACGCCATGAAACACGCTACGGTTTCCTAATTATAGCATGCTTTGCAGGAAAAGCGGCGCATGGGCGGTATAATACTATCCGTAGCAGGTGATGGTCATGCAGACGCAATCGATAGCGGTAGTGCAGAGCAACGGGCAGGCGCAGAGCGCGCGCCAGATTATCGGGCGTGTGGTGGGCACGGAGCGCCAGCCGAACACCGCCTACCAGTTCTACTTCTGGGCGACGCCCGACGCGCCGATTGGAATCGGAACCCTCGTGGTGGTGGACGCGGGCGTGCGCACAGTGTGGGGCATCGTGACGGAGGGGCAGGGCTACAACGATGTCGTCAGCCCGATGTTCGACTATTTAGGCGCGGATGGGCAGCCCGACGCGCAACCCCCAACCGACCGCCCCGAAATCCGCGTCTACTCCGCCGCCGTGCTACGCCACCACCCCGAACAGCCCGTGCAACCCGTGCCTATCGCCCCCGTCTACCTCGCCACCGAGCAGGATGTGCAGGTCGCCCTGCGCATCGATGAAATCCCCAACGATCGGCGTATCCCCGTCGGCGTGTACGAAAACGGCGCGAGCATCGTGCCCATCTACTTAGACGCCGACTTCCTGCTCGGACCCGAAGCGGGACACCTGAATGTCACGGGCACGAGCGGGTTAGCCGCCAAAACCAGCGCTATCCAGTTCCTGCTCACAGCGATTTTCCAAAAGACCACAAAGACGGTCGCCGTCGTGTGCTTCAATGTGAAGGGCGGCGACCTGCTGTTCCTGGATTTGCCCCCCACGCACACGATACCGCCGCGCGATCAGGAAATCTATCAGGCAGTGGGCGTAAAGCCTGAGCCGTTCCCCCGCGTGGAGTATTACGCGCCCTACAAACCTGACCGCGTGAACCTCGCCACGCTGCGCACCAACCCCGAACTGCGCCATAATGTGTATCCGATGCTCTGGGGCATGCGCGAGGTGATGCGTTATGTGGAGGTGCTCCTCAACAAGGACGATGTGGACGCCAAAGCCGACGCTTTTTTGCAGTTCCTGCGCCAGCGTGTGATTGAACCAGGCAGGTTTGCGTTTGAAGCCGAAGAAGCGGAAATCTTAGCAGGGCGTGGGCTGCCCACCAGCTTAACTGTGAACAGCTTTGCCGACTTGGTGCAGTGGTTCGAGGTCGTGCTGAAACTGCTGGAAGCCAAAAACCAGAAGCAATGGCGCAGCTACGCGGTGGAGACCATCCGCAAAATCCAGAACCGCTTGGTGAACCTGACCACGCGCTTCGCGGGGCTGGTCGGCGAGGGCGACACGGCGATGGACTTGCCCTGGGGCAACTTCCAAGACCGCACGGTGTATGTGATTGATGTGGCGAACCTCTCGGCGGAGGCGCAGGATTTAATCTTCACGCGCGTGATTGCCGAGTTGCGCGAGCGGATGGAGCAGCGCAATCTCGGCGTGGACGCGGTGGTGGTCGTGGTGGACGAGTTGAACCAGTACGCGCCGAACACGCACCGCGAGACCTATGTGATGCGCACGCTCCGCGACATCTGCGCGCGTGGACGCTATCTGGGGCTGGTGCTGTTCGGGGCGCAACAGTTCCGCTCGCAGGTCGACCGTCAAGTCGTGGGCAACTGCTCCACCTCACTCTACGGGCGCATCGAGATGGAAGAGATGGCGCAGCCGGGCTACAACATCTTCGGCAACGCCGTCAAAGAAAAAATGGGCGCGCTCTCGCCCGGTGAGATGCTGGTGCGCCATCCCTATTTCAATCAGCCAATCTTCGTGCGCTTCCCGCGCCCTGCCCTCATGCGCGGGCAAGACGGGCTACAAAAATACAAGCCCGAACCCGATAAGCCGCTTGAAGACGCCGTGTGGGAGAATCTGCGACAGTTGGACCCCAACTTGTCGCGCAACGCTGTCGCCGACATCATCGCTCAGACTGCGTACGGCAACGGCGCGCCCGACAAGGAGCGCGTGATTGCGGCGATGCAGAAGGTGCTGACGATGCGCCCCCCTGCCGATGAGGTGTTGGCGACTTTCAAGAGCCAGACGCCCGAGCCGCCTGCCCGTCGGCAAGTGAGTGACGACTCCTTCGCGCCGCCCTCGGATATGCCCATGGCTCCCCATTTGCCGAGCTTGCTCGACGACGAGGAAGACCCGTTCAACTTCCGCTGACCGTTGCCGTGCGTTGCGTCCTTTTCGCCCTCACCCTCAGCCCCTCTCCTGCGTCGCGGGGGCTGGGGAGAGGCTGACCACCACCCCAACGCATGGTTACCGTC
>JARJMV020000331.1 GCA_029335935.2 bacterium | reverse complement strand
GTGCAGGCAGGTCGGTAGGGGGCTGCAGCGCGTGGAAGAAGAGGTCTATCCCCACGGTTTGCCATGCCTCTTGCGCTGTGGCGCGCGGCGGGAGCATCGGCGTGCGATACGGCTCCACCACAGGCTCGTTCTGCGCCTGTACCTGTGCGCGTGGAGGCAGATTGCTGACAATTGCTTTCGTGAACTCGCGCGTGTTCGCGTTGCCGCCCAAATCGCGCGTCTTGATGCCTGAAACCAGTGTGTAGCGCAGCGCGCTCTCAATCCGCTCGGCGTCTGCATGCAACCCCAAGTGCCGAAGCATCTGCACCGCCGACAGAATAAATGCTGTGGGGTTCGCAATCCCCTTGCCTGCAATATCGGGCGCGGAGCCGTGCACCGCCTCAAACACCGCGTAGCCGTTGCCGATGTTGCCCCCTGGCGCGACGCCCAACCCGCCAATCAGACCCGCGCACAAATCACTCACAATGTCGCCAAACAGGTTCGGCAACACCATCACATCGAACCGCTCGGGACGCATCACCAGCTGCATACAGGCGTTGTCTACCAAGATGTCGTCGCTCTCCAAGTCGGGGTACTCTTGGGCCATCGCGCGGAAGCACTCTAAAAACAGCCCGTCCGAGAGTTTCTGAATGTTCGCCTTGTGCACGCAGGTCACTTTGCGCCTGCCCAGCCGCCGCGCCAAGTCGAACGCATAGCGTATCACCGCCGCCGAGCCAGGGCGTGAAATCAGGCGCAGCGACTCGGCGACATCGGGCGTCTGCCAATACTCCACGCCTGCATATGTATCCTCGATATTCTCGCGCACTAAGATGATGTCGATATCGTTGTAGCGCGATTGCACACCGGGAATCGAACGCGCAGGGCGCACATTCGCGAACAGCTCGAACGCCTTGCGGATGGCGACATTGATGCTGCGATGCCCACCGCCGATGGGGGTGGTCGTGGGCCCTTTGAGCGCGATACGGTTGCGCCGTATCGACTCCAAAGTCGCCTCTGGGCAGAGTGCGCCGTATCGCTCCAAACAGCTCAGCCCAGCATAAGCCTCTTCCCAGCGCACGGGCACTGCCGCCGCCTCGAAAATCTCAATGACCGACTCGGCGATTTCGGGACCTATCCCATCGCCTCGAATAAGTGTGACGGTGTACGCGTCCATATCAGGCATTTTATACCTGATGGACGCGAGCCGTTAGGGGCGGTCGATGTGAATTTGGGGCGCGAGTGTGGTAGAACTCCCTCGTGGAGGAACTGCGATGCCAACGACGCTCACACGGAATGTGCAATCGGCGGATGAGTTAATTACACGCATGCAAGATTTGCCGAGTCTGCCTGCAGTAGTGATGCGGGTCTATCAGATGGTGGACGACCCGAATGTTCATGCGCAGCAGATAGCACAAGAGATTAGCAAAGACCAAGGGTTTACGACTCGCGTATTACGGATTGCCAACTCAGCCTACTACGGCATGAGTCGCCAAGTTGCGACGATTGAGGAAGCGGTTGTGGTGCTGGGGATGAACACCGTCAAGAATCTCGCCTTGATTGCGGCGACCTATCCGCTGTTCCAGCGTGCGCTGATTGGCTACACCACCCATGTGAGTGGGATGTGGACGCACTCGCTGGCGGTCGGGCTGATTACACAGATGGGAGCGCGTCAGTTCGATACGCGCGTGCGCAACGAGGCGTTCACGGCGGGGCTGCTGCACGATGTGGGCAAGTTGGTCATCAGCGCCGCGCTCACCAACTGGATGGGCGAACTCTATGACCAGGTACATCATCAAGGCAAGCCAGTGCATCAGGCGGAGTATGAACTCTTCGGCTTCACCCACGAGGAGGTGGGCGCGCTGCTGGTGGAACGCTGGAAACTGCCTAAGTCGATTGCCTACATGATACGCTACCATCACCGATCGCTGGAGGTGGACGAACCGACCTGCGCCCTGATCGAGTACGCCGACCACTGCGCGAACCGATTGGGCTATCAGATGAACCCTGAAGCGCCGCAAGAGCCGTTCGACACGCGCGTTCTCAATCGGCTGAACATGACACTTGAGGAGTCGGAGCTGTTTTTGCAGCGTGCGAACGAGCTCTTGAGCGCGTCGCAGGCGTTGTTCCAGTTGAAGTAGGAGTTTTAGTTGCGTGGGAGGGGGCGCGGCGGCGTCTATCATCAGACGCCGCCGCGCAATCGCATCTCACGGACTTCAGGTACACTTAGGATCCCCGCATTTGGCAGGTGGAGGTTGGCTATGAAACGAGGCTGGCTGTCGATTGCGCTATGGATTGCGTTGCTGGCGTTGGGCTACGGTCAGGCGGTTCCCCGCTCGGTGGAGGCGATACCACGCAGCACAGAGCGCATCACACTCTATTGGCTACCCCCGCGTGGCGAGAACCCTATTAGCTATCGTGTACTGTTGGACGGCGCGCCAATCGCCGAAGTGGACGCTGCAGCAAAGTCGTATGACTTCATAGGTCTCACCGCAGGGCGCGAGTACCGACTGGCGGTGCAGGCAATCTACGCCGACGGGCGCGCCTCGCCAAGCGTCGAGCGCGTGGATCGTACCTATCGCGCCCTGCCCCCTGAGGCGCGCTACCCAATTCTAATTGTGGGCGGCACGGCGTCGGGCGTCGGCGCAGCGATTACCGCCGCGCGCATGGGCATCAAAGTCGCGCTCATCGAACCCACCAATCGGCTCGGCGGCATGATTACCAACGGCGTCGCCGTCACCGATGTGCGCCAACGCGACCGCATCAACGGTCTCTACGAAGAGTTCCGACAGCGCGTGGAAGCCTACTATAAGGCGCGCGGCGACGACACCACGGTCTACTACTATCGCAACGGATTGAACTTCGAGCCGTGGGTCGCGAATATGCTTATCAAAGAGATGGTGTACGCCGAGCCGAACATCGATCTTTACTTCGGCGTGCGCCCCACGCGCGTTTTTCGGCAGGGCAATCGGATTACGGGCGTGGAGTTTATAAGTTTGGACGGCGCGCGGCGCGGGCGGTTCTTCGCCAGCGTGGTGATTGACGCGACCGCCGAGGGCGACATCGCAGCGTGGGCAGGCGCGCCCTACCGAATCGGACGCGAACCGCGCAGCGCCGAAGAACCCCACGCAGGCGTGCTGTACTACGACCGCCTCAACGACCGATTCCTGCCCGGCAGTACGGGCGCAGGCGACCGACGCATTCCCGGCTACGCAATCCTGATGATTGTGCAGAACTACCCCACGCCGCAGGTGGGCGACCCGCCGCCCAACTACAACCGCTTAGAGTATGTGCTGTCGCCCCCGTGGGAACGCTCGTGGGCGTACCTTTACGGACGCATCCCTGGCAATAAGTTCGAGGTGAACCAACATCCGCACGGCACAACCTTGCAAGAGGTGAACTACCGCTACCCCACCGCGAGCTGGGAGGAACGCCAGCGCATCTATCAGATGTATAAAAACCATGTGCTGGGCTACCTGCACTATATCCAGACCGAGTTAGGGCAGCCGAATTTGGGGTTGGCGGAGGACGAGTTCCGCGACAGCGATAACCTGCCCCCGATCCTCTATGTGCGCAAAGCGCGACGGATTGAGGGTGAGGTGTTCCTGCAACAGATGGACATCACGCTGGCACGCGAGCGCGTGCGCGCCGACAGCATCGCGATTGGCGACTACCCGATGGACTCGCACGCCGTGCGCCGTGTGGTCGTCAAAGAGGGCGAACCCGTGCCGGAAATCGCGCATATGGGCGAGGGCGAGTTCTGGATTTTCCAGTACACGCCGTGGTATCAAGTGCCCTACGGCGTCTTAGTGCCCAAGCGTGTGGAGGGATTGCTGGTGACCACCTGCGTCTCGGCGAGCCATGTGGCGATTGGCAGCCTGCGGATGGAGCCTGTGCGAATGAATATGGGCCAGGCGGCGGGCGTGGCGGCGGTCTTGAGCCTCCAGACAGGTGTTCCCCTGCGCCAGATTAGACCCGCCGACATCCAGCGCGAGTTGCTGCGCCGCTTCGGGCAATACATCTACTACTTCCCCGATGTGACGCCCCAGACGCGCCATTTTGAGGCGATTCAGTTCCTCGCGGCGCGCGGCTACTTCCCCGACGAGCGGATGGCGCCCGAGCAGCCGCTGACGCGCGGCGAGGCGGCGCGCCTGCTGTGGAAACACCTGCGCACGCTCAAGCCAAGCCTGCCCGAAGAGCGGTTTCAGGGACTGGCGTTCACCGATGTGCTGTTCGGGCATCCCTACGCCGTGCCCGTGCAGAACCTGTTCCTGTTGGGCGTAATCGAGCGCACCGAGAACCGCCGTTTCAACCCCGACGAGCCCATCCGACGGCGCGACTTTATCCGCTGGCTAACTCGCGCGATGGCGATTCTGGAACCGGGCGAATGGAACCGCGCGGTCGGACAGGTCTCGCCCTACGTCGATGTGCCTGTCGATGACCCCGACTACCTGTTTATGGCGCAGTTGGCAAAGCGACGCTTCTCGCCTGCGATTTGGGACGGTTTGGAGGCGTTCACCCCCGAAGGCGTGCGCTTCCAGCCCGACGCGCCGATTCGCAGGGCGGACGCGGCGCAGACCCTCTACCTACTGAGCGGACGCCTGTTTTAGGTATTCCACCGCCCGCTGCAGCACAGGGTCTGGCGATTGACGAAACATCTCGCGCGTGAGCTCGACCTCGAAGTCGGGCTGCACGCCCACGCCCTCAATCCGACGCTTCCGCGCCGTCTCGTAGTCGGCAATCACGCACTGCAGGTAGCCGCCATGCGGCAGTTGTACAATCTTGGACGGCAGCGCTTTGCCGGGCGTCGGGCGTCCGACGACGATTGCACGCTTCGCCTCCTGCATCCCCGCCGCGAAAATCTCGGCAGTGGAGACCGAAAACTCATCCACCAGCACCACTATCGGTTTGCGATAGTTCGGGGTTTGGGGGTAAGCGACAATCCCGAATGTGCCGTCGCGCAGGCGCATCGTGCCCAGCACGGTCTCGCGTAGTACCAGATGCCCCATCACGCCGCCCGCCATGAGACCGATACCGCCGATGTTCTCGCGCAGGTCGATAATCAGCCCATCGGTGTCTGCCAGCTCGCGCAGGCGTTGGGGCAACTCGCGCATCACGGGCGGGAAGAAGGCGTTGAATGCGAGATAGCCGATGTTGCCTGGCAGGACACGGCTTTCGAGATGCACGCGGATTTCGGGGATGAAGCCGATTTGCACGCGCGCGCCGCGCGCCGCCTCGCGCGGGAGTGTAACTGTATGCTCGTTGCCGTCCAAGTCGCGATAGCGCAGGCGCGCCGCGCTGCCCGACCGCCCGCTCAGGAACGCCCGAAACGCTAAGTACGCCTCGAATCGCTCCTCTACAGGCGACAGCTGGCGTTCGCGAATGCGTTGGAGCAGCTGTTCGGTCTGTAAATCGTCGATTTGCAGGATTTCCGCGCCTGGAGAGATGCCCATCCGCGCCGCAGGCGAGCCTGCACGCACGCGCGTCACCACAGGACGCCCCGACACCAGCTGAACGGTGAGTCCTGTCTCGCCGTCGGAGAGGCGCGTGCGCGCCTCCTCCTGCGCCACGAACGCGCCAGGCGGTACAACCGTGAAGTGCGACTGCTTCAACTCGCCCAGCATCTGGTTGAGTAGGGCGTAGAACTCGCTATCGGCGGCGGCTGCGCGGATTCTCGGCGCGTACTGCTCGCGCACGGCATCCCAATCGACGCCGCCGAGCTTCGGGTCGTAATGCGAGCGTTTAACCTCTTCCCACACAAACTGAAACACCTCTTGCCGTTGCGATTCGCTGAGCGATTGGCTGTAGGCGCATGCGGCGATTGTCAGTACGAGTAAGGTCTGCGCGAAGCACAGAAACCGCCCAAACAGAGTACACGCTCTCATCATGCAAGGTATACCTAATGTGGCACGGTCGATAGATTGGGGTATAATGGTTGTCCAAGCCGGAGTGGCGGAACGGGTAGACGCGCCGGTCTCAAAAATCGGTCTGGGGCGACTCAGGTGTGGGTTCGAGTCCCACCTCCGGCACCAGAATCCCCGCCGTAGCACGGACATTCCTGTCCGTGCGCAGGAGGCTTGGAACACTGGTAGCACGGACATTCCTGTCCGTGCGCAAACGCTTGGGCAAGGCTGTCCAAGCCACATCAGTAGCACGGACATTTCTGTCCGTGCGCAGGATGCTTGGAACACTGGTAGCACGGACATTCCTGTCCGTGCGCAAACGCTTGGGCAAGGCTGTCC
>JARJMV020000320.1 GCA_029335935.2 bacterium | reverse complement strand
GGATCAATGCGGCTCATGTACACCACTTCGGCGGCGGACCACGGCGCCAAGCGCATGCAGGCCACGCCGAAGTTGCCCTCGATCGGACCTTCGCCCTCGGGCAGGGTGATGCCACAGCGGGCCCATTGGCGGCGCGCTTCGGCCCAGTCACCGGCGCCGGTGGCGGCGATACCGGCATTCCACGCGGTGGCTTCATCGAACTCGCCGCGCAGCTGTTGCGGTTGGACGGCTGGGATGTGGCGATTGAGGAGATTCATCATCGGGGCAAGGCGGACGCCCCCAGCGGCACGGCGCGCGCCTTAGCGCAACGACTGCAGCACGCCCTAAACTCGCCGCGCGAAGCTGTCTACCCCGCGCCCTCCGACCACCGACTGCCCGAAACGCAGTTCAGCGTGGGGGCACTGCGCATCGGTAGCGAGTTCGGAACCCATCGCGTGCTGCTGGATGGTCCCTACGACTGGCTCGAGATTACGCACCGCGCCAAAAATCGCGACGGCTTCGCGTATGGCGCCGTCCGAGCCGCCGAATGGCTGCGTGGACACACGGGCTTCTATTCGTTTCAGGAGGTCTTGACCGAGATACTCACACCTACGGAGGCAGATTGATGCGAACGATACCGTTTCGAGGCTTGGGCGTGGCGATGGTCACGCCGTTCACGCGCGACGGGGCTGTAGACGAACCCCGCATGCGCCGCTTAGTCGATTGGTTGATTGAATCGGGCGTCGACGCGCTGTTGCCTGTCGGTTCGACGGGCGAGGGCGCAACGCTGACCCACGAGGAGCATCGGCGCGTGATGGACATCGTGCTGGAGCAGGCGAACGGGCGCGTGCCTGTGTGTCCAGGCGCAGGGAGCAACGCCACACACGAGGCGATGGGATTGGCGCAACACGCCAAACGCGCTGGCGCGACCGCCGTGCTGTCCGTCACGCCCTACTACAACAAGCCCGAACCCGACGGGCTGGTGCGCCACTACGCCGCGATTGCCGAAGCCGCCGATATTCCCATCATCCTTTACAATGTGCCCTCGCGCACAGGACGCAACTACCTGCCCGATGTGGTGCTGCGTGTTGCCCACGAAGTGCCCCATGTGGTCGCCGTGAAGGAGTCGAGCGGCAACATCGTGCAAGCGTTGGAGATACTCGGTGGTCGTCCAGAGGGTTTCGCCGTGTATGCAGGCGACGATATCTTTGCTGTGCCGACAATCCTGATGGGTGGCGATGGTGTGATTTCGGTGATTGGTAACGAGTTGCCTGCTTGGACGAGTCGGATGGTGCGCGCCGCGCTGCAGGGTGACGCGGAGGACGCGCGTGCGTGGCACTATCGGCTGCAGCCGCTGATGCAGGCGAACTTCTGGGAGACGAACCCCGCGCCTGTGAAATGCGTGATGGCGATGCTGGGGCTTATAGAAGAGCACCTGCGCTTGCCGCTGACGCCTGTGAGCGAGCGCACGCGCGAGCGTCTGCGTGAGTTGATGCACACGATGGGTGTCGAGCCGCCTATCGTTGTCGCGGGGCGTGTTTAGGGGAGCGCATGATGACGGAGTTAGCGACGGCGATAGAACGCGCCTATCAAGCAGGCGAGGCGCGCGAGTCGCTGGTAGAGGCGTTGCTGGAGGCGTTGGAGCGCGGCGAGGCACGCGCTGCCGAACCCGACCCCGATAGCCCGACAGGCTGGCGTGTGAACCGCTGGGTGAAGCAGGGTATCTTGTTGGCGTTCCGACTGGGCAAGCTGACGCCGATACGCTGGGGCGGCGCGGAGTTTCTGGATCGGCATCTGTTGCCGCCGCGCGTGTTCGGTCTCAACGACGGCGTGCGGCTTGTGCCTGGCGGCACGACCGTGCGGCGCGGCGCGTATCTCGGCGCAGGCGTCGTCGTGATGCCTCCCACCTATGTGAATGTGGGCGCATATGTGGGCGAGGGCGCAATGCTCGACTCGCATACGCTGGTCGGCTCGTGCGCGCAAATCGGCGCACGGGTGCATCTCAGCGCGGGTTGCCAAATCGGGGGCGTGCTGGAGCCTGCGGGCGCGCTGCCTGTGATTATCGAGGACGACGCGCTGATTGGCGGCTGCTCAGGCGTGTTCGAGGGCACGATTGTTAAGCGCGGGGCGGTGGTGGGCGCTGGGGTCATGCTCACGCGCTCGCTACCTCTGTACGACTTGGTGCAGGGGCGTGTGATTCGCGCGGAGGGCGAATTGCCGCTGATTGTGCCAGAGCGCGCGGTGGTGGCGGCGGGCAGTCGTCCTGCGTCGGGCGCGTTCGCCCAACAGCACGGCGTGCAACTGTATGCGCCCGTGATTGTGAAGTATCGAGACTCGCGCACCGACGCTAAGGTCGCGCTGGAGGAGGCGTTGCGTTAGGGGCGGCGTCGCGCTTCAGCACGAGCCAGCTGAGCATTGCGCCGAGCGTGAGCGTTAGGGCGCAGCCGATGAACGGGGTGCGGTGCGACGGGATTTGCACCGCGCCCAGCGCGAGCGGCACATGCTCGTAGAGGTAGCCGCCCAGCAGTGCGCCCAGAATGCTGCCGACACCCTGCGCGGCGCCCGCCGCGCCCAAAATCACGCCGCGTCGCGCGGGGTCGATCTCGCTCAGCTCCGCCATCCATGCCGCGAAGGTCAGCACGAAGCTGACCGCGCCCAGCCCAGCTGCGAGCAGCACCCACGCAAGCGGGGGCTTCGACGGCGCAACCACGCTCCACAACACAACCGCCGCCAGGCTCAGTCCCCAACGGATACTGCGCGTGCGCCCTAACCGATCTGCCAGCCGTCCCAGAGGCACGCTGAGAGCGGCAATCACCAAAGCAGGCGCCACCAGCCCCACGCCGAACAGCGTCTCGCTCACGCCGAACTCGTCCATCGCATAGAGCTTGACCAGCAGCAGGATCAGCCCGACGCCGAAAAAGACCACGAACGCGAGCAACATATGTCCGGGGGCGACGCGCAGCACTTGGATTAGGGCGCGGGGGGCGAGCGTTTCTGCAGGCGTGTTCGGTTCGGCGGCACGTGGGTGTCCATCGTTGGGGTAGAACCGCCACGCGATGAAGGTCGCCGCCGCGAAGAGGCACGCCGTGAGGTAGAACGATGCCTGCTTCGTGCCTGTGAGGTCGTTCGCCAAGCCGCCTGCCAGCGGTCCGAGCGCGACGCCCGACATGTAGGTCATGTTCAGGAAGCTCATCGCCCAAGCGCGTTTGTGGGGGGGCACGGCGTCGCCGATTGCGGCGTAGACGGCGGGCCACAGCATCGCCGCGCCTAACCCATCAATCGCGCGCAAACCAATGAAGTGGAGCGGATGGCTCGCCAACAGCGTCGCCAGTGAGGTGAACACGGTCAGCAGCGGACCCAGCACAATCAGCCGCCGCCTGCCTATCTGGTCGCTGAGCATGCCCATCGGCGCGCGGAAGACCGCCTCCGTGAGCAGGAAAACGGAGCCAACAGCGGTAATCGTCGACTCGCCCAGCCCAACCGTCTCGCGTAAATAGACGGGCATCGCGGAGATGTTGAGCGTGACATAGCCCAGCTCGGCGAAGCCCGCCATCACCACCAACGCCCAGAACGCCGAGAGCGAGTTCACATTCTGTCCAAGCGATTGCTCGCCTGCCGCTCGGAACGACAGCAGGCAGGGGGCGCTCCGAGCGCGGCGAGCAACCGAAACGCAACTAATCTAAAGACACATCGATGACGACCTCGCGCCCTGTTTCGGAAGATTCGTAGATGGCGTCCATAATCGCGTTCAGGTAGAAGCCGTGTTCGGCGGGGATAGGCGCGGGTTTGTTGTGGATAACGGCGTCCACGAACGCCTCCACATTCGCCTGATAGGAGTTTGCGCTGGGCAGGTGCGCGGGTTCGATATTATACAGGGTGCGGTTCTGCTCGGTGGCGATGCGCACGGGTCGCTCGCTCAGCGGGTCGGCGAACACGCCGCCCTTGTCGCCCAGCAGCAGCGTGTTGAACTCGTCGCGCTCAATGTTCGCGCAAAAGCTCGACTCCAGCGTTACGGTCGCGCCGTTTTCGAAGCGTATCAGCCCGACGGCGAAGTCCTCGACGGTGAACTTGGTGTGGTCCCACTGCCCCATCAGTCCGACGACATCGGGGCGATTGCCGAACTTGACATAGGTTGCGCCGAACGCGGCGACGGGTTTGGGATAGCCCATCAGCCAGAGGGTCGTATCGAGGATATGGACGCCGATATCGATGAGCGGTCCGCCGCCCTGTTTCTCTTTATCGATGAACACGCCCCAGCCGGGAATGCCGCGCCGACGCAGCGCATGCGCGCGGGCATAATACACCTCGCCGATGTTGCCCTCTTCCACTATATATTTGTGTAGGAACTGTGCGGGACCTGAGAATCGCCACTGGAGCGACACATGCAGCAGTTTGCCGGTGCGTCGGGCGGCTTGCGTCATTTCACGCGCTTCGCGAGCGTTGCGCGCCAGTGGCTTCTCGCAGTGGACATGCTTGCCTGCTTCCAGCGCGGCGATGGCGGCGTCGCGATGCGCGAAGTTGGGCGTGGAGACCACCACGGCGTGGATATCGTCGCGCTGCAACATCTCACGATAGTCGGTGTAGACATGCGGGATATGGAACCGCTCGGCAGCGGCACGCGCGCTCGACTCGTTGATGTCCGCCACCGCGACCATTTCCACACGGTCGGAAAGTTTGGCGTAGTTGGGCATGTGTTGTCCTTGGGCGATTCCGCCTGCTCCGATAAAGCCAACGCCTATCTTGCTCAAGTTCGTTGCTCCTCCTTAGGTACAGTGTGGGCGCGGCAGGCGCGCCGCGCTACCTCACAACCACACGGAAGTATACCTAACGGCGCGGCGCGTTGTTTAGGGTATCGGTTGTATCAGCGCGATACGGTAGATCGTTTGCGTGTCGAGGCGGAACTCAGTGAGTTTGAGGGTGCGGTAGGAGTGGCCGCGCCAAGTGAGGGTGGTGTTGGGGGGCAGGTTCGCCGTGAGCGCGATTGCCCATAGGGGGCGCGGCAGCGTGCTGAGGTCGTCAGGGCTGAAGTGCCAGCGGAGTAGCCCTGCAGGTGGCTGGAAGAAGATGCCGCGATACGTCTGTAGACCCACTTGGAACGGCTCGCCATAGCGTTGTAGCCAGTGGTTCAGACACTCGTGTAGGATGGTCATTCGTCTGCCTCCTCACGGGGTTTGTAGAGGAACAGCAGTTGGGCGTCGCGTTTGAGGAACGGTTTCATGCGGGCGTAGCCCTGCGCCTTGAGTCGGCTGGGGTCGGCAGGGTCGCGCGGTGGCAGGGGCGCGACTTGGAGCCAGCCGAGCCGAAACCCTGCGAGTGCGCCGAGCTCGCGGGCGAGCGTGGCATGCATCTCGCCCGCGATGATTTCCAACGCGCCCAAGTTCAGCGTCGCCAGCAGGTCGGTGTCGCTCGTGCTTAAGTAGCTCGGTTCAATCGCGTAGCGCAGGGCAGGAAGCATCTCGGCAATCAGCGCGTCGATTTCGGCGTCGTAGGCGTTGGTAGTTAGGCGCAACTTGCGTTTCACATCGGCACGGGTCACGGTGAGCATCGGTCGCCTCCGTTAGGGGTTCCAGCGTTCGAGTTGATAGAGCGCGAGTTGACGCAGGGTGGTCTCAACCTGTTCGACGGTTTGCACGGGCGCGCCCAGTCGTTGTGCGAGTGCGTCGCGCTGCTGTGTGGGCAGCTTCAGGGCGCGTTCGCGCAGCCAGCGTAGCAGAGTCGGCTTGATGAGCCGCCAGCTCCATCGGAGAATCGTTTGTCGCATCGTCGGTTACCTCCTCGATTTGTAGTAGGGGGCAGTTGCGAATCGCGTTGGTGAGTTCTGGCTCGCGCAGCATCACGAACTCTGGCGCGTTCGGGAACCAGACGCCCCCCAAGCGGTAGCCGCGAAATACAGGGTGCGGCTTGGCAGATACACGGTAAACTCGCATCGGGTTCACCCGTTGTGAAGGACGGGCGAAGACGCTCGCGTCAACTTAGCAGGAGTTTTCAGGCGCGCGCCGAACGATGCCTATGTATGTCTGTCAAGACCGTGGCGCAGGAGTCTCCGCAGGCGCAGTCCGACGGGCTACTCAGC
>JARJMV020000306.1 GCA_029335935.2 bacterium | reverse complement strand
GACTTTCCAGTCCAAGCACAGCAGGTGCTTCGGCACGGACAGGAATGTCCGTGCTACTTGTTTACTCTCCGCTGCGTTGTCGGTAGCGGCGCGCCTGCTCGGGGTCGATGCGGCGCATACGCTTGAGCAGTTCGTTCGTGTCAGGTCGCTTCACATCGGGCTTGCTGGGTCCGTCGCCGTCGCCGCCGGGTCGAGTCAGTGGCTCGGTCGGCATTGGGCGTCGGGCACGCTCTTCCGCTTGTAGTATCATGGTGATTCCTCCTCGTTGGTTTTGCCCGCCCTACGGGGCGATTGCAGCAAGTGTACGAATTCAGTAATCGTGTGCACCGTCGTTAGACGACGGTTCAAGTCGCTAATATCGCCTGTGAGTTGGCTCAGGTCCAGTCGCACGGATTGTCCCTCGTCGTGCAGGATGATGCGCTCCCAGTTGAGGCTTTCCACCTGTGCGGCGTAGCGTTGCACGCATAGCCCGCGGATGGCGGCGCGGGTATCGGCGGGCGGGTTGCGCATGGCATATTCCACCGTTTCTGGGCTTACCAGCGTCTGCATCCGCCCCTGCTCCACCAGCGCGTAATACAGCCCCTCGGCAGGGTCTATATCATGATACGCTAAATCGAGGGCAATCATCGCAGGGTCGTCCAGCGGAACGCCTTCCGATTCGGCAAAGAGCGTCAGCAACTGTCGTTTAGCGACCCAGTCGAGTCGGTCGCTGAGCTGTTCGGGTTCGGTCTCCAGCAAGTTCAGCACCGTTTCCCACTCGCGTAGTACCCATTCGGTTTCAGCGTCGCGCCCTGCGTATCGCGCTTGCGCTGCCTGCAGGTAGCGACGCTGCACATCGATGGCGCTGAGGGTCCCGTGGTTGGTCTCCACCAGCCATTTGCCGTCGGGGTCGCGTGAAATGCTGTGCGCTGTTTTCACGGGGTCGACGAGGAACAGGTCTGCCGCCCAGCCGTCCTCCAGCAGGTTCAGCACGAGCGCGGTGGCACCCACCTTGAGCGCGGCGGCGTATTCGCTCATGTTGGCGTCGCCGCAGATGACATGCAGGCGTCGGAAGTCGCGCATGCGGGCGTGCGGTTCGTCGCGCGTGTTGAAAATCGGGCGACGATACAGCGTCTCCACATTCATCGTGTCCATGTAGAAGTCGGCGCGTTGGCTTATCTGGTAGGGCGCACGGGGGGTGGGATTCACCTCCACGCCGACCTTGCCTGCGCCTGCGTAGATCATGCGGGTAGCGAGAAACGGCGTCATGGTGGACGCGAGCGTATCGAAATCCACTGCGCGTTGCAGCAGGTAGCTCTCGTGGGCGCCGTAGCTGCTGCCGTGATAGTCGGTGTTATTTTTGTAGAGCTTCACCAAGGCGCCGCTCTGCTGGTGATAGGCTTGGGCGCACGCGAGCAGGATGCGTTCGCCAGCTTTGTCGTGGGCGATGAGATCCATCAGGCGTCGGCATTCGGGGGTGGCGTATTCGGGGTGCGCATGGTCGTTGTAGAGCCGTGCGCCGTTGGACAACACATGGTCGCTGCGCGTCTCGCGTTCCGAGAGGCTGATGGGATGCTCGCGGTCGATCTGGGCGTCGTTCGGGTCCACGGCTAACTGCTCCACGCGGAAGCCACGCATGTCGCGCCGAGGGTCTTCGAGGCGATAGTCCCAGCAGCCCTTCACCGCGGGGAAAGGACAACAACGCAGCAGGTTCACCGATTCGAGGATCTGGTCTGCAACGCCGCGCCCCTCCACATACAAGCCATACTCAGTCTCGATGCCCAACAGGCGGTTCACACGGGAATTATACTCGATTCGGAGCGGCGTCAACCACATGCGCCAACTGAGGTATGATTCTCTGGGGGCTACTGTATGATAGACCGTATCCGTAAGAGTTATGAAATCGGCGAGTTGACAGAGGCGGCGGCGGGCGAGGACCCGTTCGCGCTGCTACACACTTGGCTGCAGGACGCGCTGAACGCTGAGATTATCGAGCCAAACGCGATGTGCTTGGCGACGGTAGACGAGCAGGGTAATCCCGATGCGCGGTTCGTGCTGCTGCGCGGGTTCGACGCGAGCGGACTGGTGTTCTATACGAACGGACAGAGCGCGAAAGGGCAGCAGTTGGCGCATCGTCCCTATGCGAGCTTGGTGTTTTGGTGGGGCGCGCTGGAGCGTCAGGTGCGCGTTTGGGGGCGTGTGGAGCAGGTCAGCGGTTCGGAAGCGGATGCCTACTTCGCGACGCGCCCACGCGGGCATCAGTTGGCGGCGTGGGTCTCGCCCCAGAGCGCGCCAATACCCGACCGTGCGTGGCTGGAGGCGCGCGCCGCCGAGGTGGAACGCGAGTTTGAGGGGCGCGATGTGGCGCGACCGCCCTACTGGACGGGCTATCGGGTGGTTCCGGAGCGGTTCGAGTTTTGGCAAGGTCGGCGCAACCGCCTGCACGACCGATTGCTCTACACGCTACAGCCCGACGGACACTGGAAGCGCGAGCGACTTGCGCCCTGAACAAGCTCAGAGCGCAAGCGAATGGGACCCTTACGCGGCGCGCCCCGACGAAGCGGCGACGCCTTTTTCACCGGCGCGGAAATGGCGCAGAGTCTCGTTCAGGGCGTGAGCGGTCTCGTTGAGCATCGTCGCCCACTGTCCCACTTGCTCGATTTGCGCCGCCATCTCCTGAGTGGAAGCGCTGACCTGTTGCGCCGCCGCGCTGGTCTGCTCGCTCGCGCTGGCA
>JARJMV020000301.1 GCA_029335935.2 bacterium | reverse complement strand
ATCGATAACCACTAACCCCAGATTCTTGAACTGCACATCGTTGGAGAGCAGGCGGTGGGTGCCGATCACCATATCGATGGCGCCGGTCTTCAGCCCGTGCAGGATGCGCTTCTGCTCGGCAGGAGTAATCAGTCGGCTAAGCAAGGCGACCTGCACGCCGAACGGCTCGAACCGTTCCTTGAAGTTCTGGTAATGCTGATACGCCAAGATAGTGGTAGGGCACAGTAGCGCGACCTGTCGCTCCGCCAAGACCGCCTTGAACGCGGCGCGGATGGCGACCTCCGTCTTGCCGAAGCCCACATCGCCAATCAGCAGCCTGTCCATCGGGTGGGGCGACTCCAAATCGGCTTTGACCTCCTGAATGGCGCGCAGCTGACCTTCGGTTTCGATGTAGGGGAACATCGCCTCCATTTCGGCTTGCCAAGGCGTATCTGCGCCGTAGGTGGGGCGGGTGGCTTTTTCACGCAGGGCGTAGAGGCGCACGAGCGCTTCGGCGACCTCTTTCGCTTTTTGGCGGGCTTTGGCGACGGCGCGCGCCCACGCCGTGCTGCTGAGCCGTTTGATTTCGGGCGGCTTGTCGTCGGGCGCAATATATTTCTGGATGCGGTCTAACTGGTCGACGGGCACGAAGATGCGGTCAGGGTGGGCGTACTCAATCAGGAGGTACTCGCGCTTGACGCCCTCGCGCTCGATAGTGGTCAGCCCCCGAAACACGCCCACGCCGTGATAGAGATGCACCACATAATCGCCGGGCTGTAAATCCATAATCGAGGCGATGGGCACGCCCTCGTTGAAGCGTCGTGGGGGCAGGCGCAGGCGGCGATTGTCGAACAGCTCGGCGTCGGTGACGAGCGCGAACGATTGCGCGTCCCACACGAACCCGCCGCCGAGATTGCCCTGATATAGCGCGTAGCCGTCGGTTAGCTCTGCCTGTTCCAACGCCTTGCGTACTTGAGTCGGGCGGTCGGTGGCAATCACGATGGCAGCGTTCGCTCGACGCCAATCGGCGAGGCGTTGCCACAGGTGCGCGCCGCTCGCCAGAGTGCGCAGCGAGCGTATGCCGAGCGCGAACTCTTGGAGCGTCGCCGCGCCGCCGTACACCCTGCCCCCTGCGAGCGTCGGCTCGCCCAGCAGCAGCACGCCACGAGAACGCTCCAGCCGTTCGAACGGCTCGAAGTATTGGCTCGCCTGTAGCGGAATGATGTCACCTCGCTCGGCGCGCGAGGCGAGCGACTGGTTCACATCGTCTATGAGGCGTTCGTAGGCGGTCTGGAGCATCAGCGGTTCGTCCAGCACAAGCCACGCATCGGGGGGTAGGTAATCCAGCAGGCAGGCGCGCGCAGTGAGCAGCCACGGTAGGTACAGTTCGAGGCGGTCGAACGGCGCGCCCTGCTGTAAGGGGCGCAGGTCGTCTTCTAATCGCTGTCGCAACTCGGCTTGCTGCGCAGGGGGTTGCTGGCTGATGAGCGCGCTCCACGCTGCGCGCACTTGCGCCGCGACCGATTCACTGCCCATCGGAACCTCGCGCGCGGGGGGAATCGATACATGCCTGACCTGCTTTATGGAACGCTGCGTGGCAGGTTCGAAGAGGCGCAGGCTGCTAATCTCGTCGCCCCAGAACTCGATGCGCACAGGCAGGTTCGCCCCCATCGGGAACACATCCACGATGCCGCCCCGTCGCGCGAAGCGACCCGGAATGCGCACAGGCTCTTGGTATTCGTAGCCGTCTTCTACTAAGCGTCGGAGCAATATGTCGGGTTCGAGCGTGCAGACCCATTCGTGGGCGTCGGGCGGCTCGGCGTCGGGCAGGCGCAGGCGCACCAACTCCGCCTCAAAGAGGGGTTCGGGCATCGTGCGTTGCAGCGTAGCGGCGATAGGCGCAATCAGGCACACAGGGTCGCGGTGATGTAGCGCACAGAGGGCGCGCAGGCGTTCGTGGAGCGTCTCGCTCTCGACGCCTGTCGGCTCCATCAACGGCGTGAGACTACTGGAGACGCGCAGCACACGGCTTTCGGGCAGCCCCAAGCGCAGCAGCACCGCGAGCCACTGCTCGGCGCGCTCCAGCGAGGGCGTAACTATCAGCACAGGGCGGGGCTGCGCGTATAGCCACGGCGCCAGTAGCACAGGGCGCGACTCTGGGCACACCTCGCGCCACACGGTGGGGGTTCCATGCACGGGCGCAGGCGCCGCCGCTGCAATCCGCGAGAGCCATTCGGGGAACATCGTGGGCAGGCGTCTCAAAGTTTGGTTGCGGGGGTGGGATTTGAACCCACGACCTTCGGGTTATGAGCCCGACGAGCTACCGGACTGCTCCACCCCGCGATGTGCTATTAATATACCATGCGCACTGGGGGGAATGTCAAGGGGTGAAAAGAGGTGTATGTGTTTTAGCCCCTGCTTTGAACCCCCGACAAGCAGGGGGAACCCACAAAACAGCGCGGTTACCCCGACGCAGTAGGGGGAACCTAAGGGAGGGGTTCAACAAACACGACAATTCGGGGCTGTCCTACGCTCATGCACTTGCGTAGGACAGCCCCTGCTGCCGAGAGGAGGTACTGAGCTTATCGACGGTAATCGGGACCGGTGGTTTCGGGGAAAGTGTAGATACCGCGCTGCTGGTACTCGTAGATGACCTCCGCTTGGCTGCGGAAGCTACCGTCGGGGTTCTGGAACGAGGGGTCTTTGTAGAATTTCGCGTGCCCGTCGCAGAAGGTCCAGTTGCGTCCGCCTTGGTGGCGACCGCCCTTGCGCCAGCGCGTATCGTTCTGGTTGTTGCCGTAGCCTGGCGCGATGTACCACGCCGCGAAAGCGTTGCCGTTAGAAGCGATGTTGCTACCCACATCGGCGATGAAGAACACATTCGCAGGCGCGTTGATACCCGCTAACGGGCGCATCTTCTCGCCACGATAGTTGTTGCGATCGAAACCTACATCGTAGGTGCGGCTAAGGAAGTAATTGCCTGCATACGAGAGCGGGAACACATCGCGCATGGCGTTCACCACACTGCGCATGCCCTGATATGCGCCTGGCATACCCACTGCCAACAATTGCGCCTCGTAGCAGAACGAGTTCAGCTTATTAAACCCGCCCTTGTCAGGGTCGCTGGGGCACTGGAAGATGTTCCAGTTCTTGATATAGGGACCGCTCGCAATCGGGAACGAGAACACGCCGCTGAAATAGTCGTCACCAATCGCATACACACCGTTCGCGTTCGGAACAGGGCTGCTGCAGGGACCGACCCAGCCCGTCTCTGGCAGGATCTCGTCGTAGTCTTGCGCATACATCACGCCCGCCAGACCAATCTGTCGCGCGTTCGACAGACACGAGGACTTACGCGCGCTCTCACGCGCCTGTGCAAACACAGGGAACAGAATCGCCGCCAAGATGGCGATGATTGCTATCACGACCAACAGCTCAATCAGTGTAAATCCGTTTTTGCGCATGGCTATGCCTCCAAGCAAAGGATACAGAACGCCATGTTAAGATATGGTAAAGGGGGTTCGATGGGTTTGGATTCCCATAAAAATACGGGGTTTCTTACTTACGCCTGCCATGGGGTATACTGGTAGTGCATCCAGCCGAATATTTGGCAGGGAGGCATACGAAATCTATGGCGGTCAAGCGGAAAACTGGCAAACCCGAAACGCCTGTTGCGGAGCCTATCGAAACGCAGGGCGTGGAGGTCATCGGCGAGACATCCAACGGTCTTAGCAGCGCGGTCGAGGGCGAGTACACGGCGGAGCAGCTCACAGTTCTCAAAGGCTTGGAAGCCGTGCGCCGACGCCCCGCGATGTATATCGGCGACACAGGCGCACGCGGGCTGCACCACCTCTTCATCGAAGTGCTGGACAACTCGGTCGACGAGGCGCTGGCGGGGCACTGCGACCACATCGATGTGATTTTACACAAAGACCAGAGCGTCTCCGTAATCGACAACGGGCGCGGTATCCCCGTCGACATCCACCCAGAAGAGGGGCGTCCGGGCGTGGAGGTGGTGATGACCACGTTGCACGCGGGTGGCAAGTTTGGCGGTGGGGGCTATCGTGTGTCTGGCGGCCTGCACGGCGTGGGCGTGTCGGTCGTCAACGCCCTCTCCGAGTGGCTGGAGGTCGCCGTCGCACGCGATGGACACCTGCACCACCAAAAATACGAACGAGGCGCGCCCGTCGCTCCCCTCAAGAAACTCAAACCGACCACCCAGCGCGGCACCACCGTGCGATTCCTTGCCGACCGCGAAATCTTCGGCGACTACCGCTACGACCCCAACTTCTTCCTCAAACGCCTGCGCGAATTGGCGTACCTGAACCCGAATGTGACCTTCACCTTCACCGACGAGCTGAACGATAAACCGAAACCGACCTTCAAGTTCAGCAAGGGCATCGCGCAGCTGGTGGAGGAGCTGAACGCGACGAAAGACCCCATCCACAAGGTGGTCTACTTCCGCAACGCCCGCGAAGAGACCGAAGTGGAGGTCGCCCTGCAG
>JARJMV020000298.1 GCA_029335935.2 bacterium | reverse complement strand
ACCCCCTCCGGTGGTGCCCCTACTGCGTGGAGGCACCCGATTGCCGGCGCGGTACCCCCTGCTTGCAGGGGTAAGCTGACGGTGGGGGTTAACACTCAATCCTAGAACTGCCCACCAAGCCATCCTGCACAAGCAAACGCGCAGAAAGCCCCTTACATTCGAGAGGGAGCGCCTTCAGCAACCTGCGCCGAAGTTGAACAGCACAATCAGCAGGTCGGCGTCATCGACGATGTCGTCGTTGTTCACATCGCCCTGACCGCCCGCGTTGCCGAAGTGGAACAGCACAATCAGCAGGTCGGCGTCATCGACACAGCCGTCGCCGTTCACATCGCCCTCAGGTCCCGCTGGGCACGGCTGTACCGTCACATAGTGGTCGCCCGCCAGCTGCGTGAAATCGAACGGGAAGAAGTCGAAGGGCGGGTCTGGACAACGCGACCACGCGGCGTTGGGATACTGGATGCTCGTGTTGCCGATGTTCAGCGCGGGCAGGGTCTGGTTGGAAAGGTAAGTGCCGTGACAGGGGTCGCCCAGGTCTGCGCCGCCCGTCAGTACCGCGAGAATGCGAATGGGACCCGTCGGGTTGCCCAGCGCACTGAGCGGAATCGCCACTTCCAGCCCGTTCATAGCGGTGGCAGGGTTGCCCACATTGTTGGGGTCGCTGGTGATACCCTGCACATTCGAGTTGTCGAAGCCTGCCTTCACACCCTGGTCCACGCTCCCCTCGCCCTGGCCCACCACCACGGCGCCCAGATAGGTAGACTGGTTGTTCACCAAGTCGTGCAGGTCGATATAGATATTGTCGTTGCCCTGCCCGTCGTCGACGTGGCTCACTCCGAGGGCGTAATCGGGGTTGTGGTCGAACACCACGCCGCTCATGCCCTGCACGGAGCAGTTGATACAGCCTGTGGTGAGGTTGAAAGTGTTGCTCTGGCTGCGTCCCGTGTCGATGTAGAAGTGGATCGCGTTGCCGTTGCCCTCGAGGTTGCCCGTCACGGCGATATACAGCACGCCATTCACGCACTTCACAAAGAGCTGGTTCAGCTCTGAGCCATAGGTAACATTCGCCACATGGTCGCCGAACCCGGTGTAGTTAGTTTGCGACGCGAGGGGTGCGGGATATTTACTCGGAATGTTGCGTCCGTCCACTTGCGCGTGCGACAGCGCCGCCAGCGCCAGCATCGCGCTTAGAGCCATCATCGGTCGTCTCATCGTTGAATACCTCCTTTCCCCAAGACGGGGCGTTGCCATTATACCCCATTTTCAGAAATCGTATTCTGGAGGTGGAGGCGAGAAACCAACCGCTCCCTGAGATTTCTTAACTCAATCTTAACTTCTGGGGCGGTAATG
Organism: bacterium; assembly: GCA_029335935.2. Classification (GTDB taxonomy): domain Bacteria; phylum Armatimonadota; class Fimbriimonadia; order Fimbriimonadales; family GBS-DC; genus GBS-DC. The sequence goes on along the minus strand of JARJMV020000298.1, from coordinate 1,992 downwards.
TATGTGCGCCTTAGGAGGACAACATCATGCGGAAAGGGTTCACACTGATCGAGTTGCTGGTCGTGATTGCGATTATCGCAATATTGGCAGCGATTCTGTTCCCTGTCTTTGCCCAGGCGCGCGAGAAGGCGCGTCAAACAGTGTGCGCATCCAACCTCAAGCAGCTGGGCATCGCTCAGCAGATGTACCTGCAAGATTACGATGAGCAGTTTTTCACCCGCCCGCGCAGCAACACCGTTCCCAACCGCTATTGGCAAGAGGACTGGTGGCCCTTCTTGCTGATACCTTATATCAAGATGAAGCCGAGCGACATTCAGGGTACACGCGAGAATTTCTTCAGCTGCCCCAGCAATCCGATAGTGATGTCGCCGAACCCTCGCACGCGCCCACTGCCTGAATGGGGGCTAACGCTGACGCCCCGACGCACTTACGAGTTCCACATGAGCTACGCGCTCAGCGAGCATGTGCTGGACTATCCTGCGATTGCAACTTGGGAACAGCCAGCGGAGTCCCTGTTCCTATTGGAGGTGCGCGCTCGTAACGCAAGTCAGCTGGCGAACGCTACTGCCGACACAGACATCGATTGTGGGCAGACCAACGAGATATGGTTCAGCCACTCAGGCGGCACGAACATCCTTTGGATGGATGGGCATGTGAAGTGGCTCCGTCCCAGTTTGCGTGCGGGGCGTGATGGCAGAAACGCGGGCGACTGGCTCTATCCGCCGTGCTGTGGCGACGGCGACAACGCGCCGTTCGGTCCGTGGGCGCCGTGGGGCATGAACGCGCCGTTCCCCATTCGCTACTGCTCATAGGGCGTCATATGCGCGCCGGATGCCCAGAAATGAATAATCATAGCAACCTCTGAGCGGCTGCTCAAGAGCCATAGCAGGGGATGGCTGACCTGAGCTTGGGGGCAGACACAGATCTCTGCCCTCTCAACCCCGTGCCTTCTAACGCCCCAACGCCGACACTATAGGGGCAGTTTCTTCCCCGATTAAGATAATGTGCCTAATAGATTGCCGCCTGGCGGAGAGAGTTCTTAGACCGATTCTCGGCGGTTGCCCATCGAGACACTGTGAAGTTTTCTTAACATCAGACAACTAAACAGGCAACTCAGTGTATAATAAAGGTGCAGGTAAAAACGCCTGCGAAGGAGGCTAGGTTATGCAACGCACACTGAGTACCCTGCTCGCGTTTGCGCTAGTGGCGATGACTGCCTTGCACGCGCAAGTGGTTTTCTCCGATGATTTTGAGTCCTACACTGGGCAGCTCCCCAACAACGACCCGAACAACACGAATCCGTTCGACTTGTATAACAATCTGTGTGACAACAACGACCCCATCTATCGCGTGCTGAATGTGTGGCATGGCATCCCCGCTTGGCCCAACCTACAACTGGTGAACACAGTTTCCCCATACTTGCACCCCGACCCGTTCTTCCAGCCACTGGCGTGCTTGACGCAAGATCCGTTCACGGCGCAGCCCGATCCTATTCCTGCCGCGTTTAGCGGCGTGCAGATGCTCTGGGCGTCCGCCAGCGCCGCGCGCGTCAACTATGTCAACCTTGAACAGCGTATCGGTGACGGAGGCTACTTCGAGTTCTGGTTCTACGACGAGGACAGTTATGGCAGACCATCGCGCATCATTACCGAGTTCCGCGCCTACGCCAATTTGAACGCAGGTCTCCCCGCGACGACGCTCCAGTCCATCCCATCGCTTGGTGCGTACGACTCCGACAGCGGCGTGCCGTATGGCAACACGACTCGTGGGCTGAGCAACACCCGCTACAACATTCGTGCGGACGCGATTGGCGGCGCATCCACTTTTACACCGGATATGAACCCGCGTGGCTGGGCAGACTTCCGACAGGTCGCGCGTTCGCGCGGCTGGCATCACGCGGCAATCTGGCTTACAGGCGACGGCACTGAGGATAACCCACGCCGATTCACCTATGTCATCGACGGCATCGCACGCTCTGCGCCCAATCCGAAC
>JARJMV020000270.1 GCA_029335935.2 bacterium | reverse complement strand
CTGCGCGGCGGTCTCCGCGCCCATAGCGACCAGCACTATCGCCGCCTTCTGCTTGCCTGTCAGCTTCTTCTCGCCTTGTTTGAGCATCTTAGGACTTCACCCAGTTCCTTAGGAGCGCTGCGATATGTTCAGGTTTATTTTCGGCGAATCGCTTGATTTCCAGTAGTTCGGGCTGCTGTCGTTCGTGGATGCGTTGCGCCAGTTCTTCTTCAATCGCATATCCCGGACGCCGCTTGCGGACGATGACTTTACCGTCGGGACCGATTTCTTCCACCACAATCGCGCCGTCTTCGTCGATGACGGCGTTGAGGGCGTGTTCGGAGCCGTCGGTGAGCGCGCCGACGGGAACCTCGCCCTCTGCCGTCACGGCGAGCGTTCCGCCGCCGGGCAAGGCGGCGACTGCCTGTGTTTGCGGGGTCGGACGCCGAATCTGCTTGCCAATCACGCGAGCGAGGAAGATAGTTACAATCAACAGCAGGAGCAGGGGTAGCAGTCGCCAGAGTAGCTCCTGACGGCGGGCGGCTTCACGCGCGGCTTGCTCCTTGGCGGCTTGCTCAGCTTGCGAGGCGTCGAACTTCACGCGCTGCACGGTCACGATTCGGTTCGGCTGGTTCGGCGCGACGCCGACGGTGGTCTCCAGCCAGTTGCGCACGGCGGTAAGCGCGTCATCCGAGACGCTCTCGTCGACCAGCGTTGCGACGCTGAGCCGTTCGATGCGTCCGGGCGCGCGGATGATGTGTTCCACTTGGCGGTTGATTTCGTAGTTGCGGATGCGGTCTTCGCGGTTATACTCGCCGACGCCACCTGCGCCCAGTGGTGCGGCGGGATAGAGGGGGTTCTCGGCGCGGTTGCCAGCCACACCAGCGGCGCCCCCTGCCACGGGCGGGTTGCCGCTGAGCCGTTCGGTCTCGGTCGTCTCGCTAATCACGGCGGCGCGGTTCGGGTCTAACGGCTCCACGCGCTGCGCCTGCACCTCCTCCTTGTCCAAGTTCAGCTCCGCCTGCACCATCACGCTGGACTTGCCCGCGCCCAGCACGCGGTCTAAGTGCTGTTGCAGTTGGCGGCGCAGTTCTTCGGCGTAGGCGCGCTCTGCCTCACGGCGCGTGCGAATCAGCTCGTTATCCACGGCGTACTGGTCGCCCCCGTGCCACAGGGGGCGCGCCTCCGCATCGACCACCGTCACATTTTCGGGTTTCAGCCCCTCCACGCTGTGGCTCACCAGATGCACGATGCCGCGCACTTGGTCGCGTGAGAGCGTCGCGTTCGGCTTGAGCGCGACCACCACGCTGGCGGTCGGCTCCGTGCGCGAGTCGGCGAACGGCGAATCGTTGCCAGGCGTGATATGCACACGCGCGTGTTCCACAGGCTCCAAGTGCTGGATGGTGTTTTGCAGCTCCTCTTCGAGGGCGATGCGCAGGGTGCTCTGCTCCATCGATTGGGTCATGCCGAACGGCGTCTTTTCGAGGCGTGCGTAGCCGGGCGCACCTGTTTTGGGCAAGCCCTTCGAGGCGAGTTCCAGTCGCGCGTTCTCGGCGTGTTCTTGGGGCACTTCAATCACGCTGCCGCCGCCGCTGGTGCGGACGGGGATGTTCTTCTCGCGCAACGCTTGCACCACCGCCGCCGAGTCGGCGGGGCTCAGCCCTGTGTAGAGCGTGGTGTAGGTGGGCGCGCTCGCCCAGAACCCCAGCGCAATAAACAGCGCAAGCAACCCCACCACGCCGCCCACCCACGCGATTCGAGTCGAGCGCGGCAGCCCATTCCACCAGTCCCGAAACCGATTCAGCGCGTTCTGCATCGATGATTACACCTGCAATCGCATAATCTCTTGGTAGGCGTCCAGCACCTTATTGCGCACCTGCAGCGTGAGTTGGAAGGCGAGGCTTGCACGCTCCATCGCCAGCACGAGTGTCTGCTCGTCCACAGGTTCGCCCCGCGCGAAGCGTTGCGCCAGCTCCGCCGACTGCTGCTGCGCGTCGTTCACCTGACCAATCACCTCGCGTAGCATCTGTCCGAAGTCGGCTTGCGACGGTTCGGGCGACTGCAGCCACTTCGGCGGCTGTATCTCCCGAACCTCGATGCGCGGCAACTCTTTCACGATGCCCTTGATTTGCATAGGCTCTCACCTCACACGCGCCCGATGTCGAGGGTGCGCAGGAACATGTTCTTCGCGGCGTTGAAGGCTTGAATGTTCGCCTCGTAGGCGCGGCTCGCGGTAATCATATCGACCATCTCGTGAACGATGTCCACATTCGGGTAAGCGACATAGCCGTTGGCGTCGGCGTCGGGGTGCGCGGGTTCGTAAACCAATCGGGGCGGCGTGGGGTCGGCGGCGATTTGCGCCACTTGGACGCCGCCAGGCATTCTGGGCGTGGGAGCTACGGGCTGAAACACGGCGACCTTGCGTCGGTAGGGCTGCCCGTCTGGCGTGCGCGTGGTATTGGCGTTCGCCAAGTTGTCGGCAATCAGGTCCATACGCAGCCGTTCCGCGCTCAAGCCACTGGAGCTTACCCGTAAAGTGCTAATCAGTCCCATACTTCACCTCCCTATGGCGTTCTGCCTTCGCGGATAGCATTTCGCAATCCTTGAATTTGGCTGTTGGCAATACGCGCGAGCATACCGTAGCGCAGTTCATTCTCGGCGAGTTGCGCCATCTCATATTCGGGGTCGATCGTGTTGCCGTCCACGCGCATCGGTGCAGGTTGGGGCGTGGGCGTTGGTTGGCGCGTTTGGGCGGCGGCAGGCAAGGCGAAATGGCGCGGGTCGGCAGTGCGTAAGGGCAGTACGCCTGCCTGTTGGGCGCGCAGCATCAGGCCCGTGGGCGTCGTCTCGCCTTCGGGCAGGTCTAAGCGCACAAAGTTCGGCGTGTTCGCGTTCGCGAGATTGTGCGCCAACAGCTTATGGCGCGCCGTCGCGCGGTTCATCGCCCGCTCCGCCGTTTGCAAAGTCGGCGTGTCCCAAAAAGCTCGATAAATTCGCATTCCGCTTCGCTCCTCTCGCGTCCATGCCTCGCCTCCGTCACACGGACACTCCTGTCCGCGCCTTGCAGCATCCTGCCTACCGATTATCGGCAACCGAGCGAGAATTTCTTAAGGGCGGTTGGGGTTCCACTGCGAGGGGTGCGTAGCGTCGGCGTCCCCGCCGACGACACCCCCTCCACCTCTCGACCTCGTCCCCTCCGCCCAGCCCCCATTCGACCACCATCACCACCCCACTCTCGCGCAGGTCCCACGCCATTCGAGGCGACTCAAACCGTCCCCCCCGACGAGCCTCGCTGGGACAGGATTCTCCAAGCCCCAACGCGTCCCGCCGACGAACTATGCTTGGACAGGAATGTCCAAGCCACAGCGCGTCGG